>JBAZNK010000007.1 GCA_041649255.1 bacterium | reverse complement strand
CCCCAACTGCATCCAGTTACATACACATTTCCACTATTATCCACTACAATTCCTGTTCCACAATTATTACCTTTCGTTGGGCCGCTATATTTTTTGACCCACAATGTATCCCCTGAACCGTCATATTTTATTGTTGCATAGTCATAATCAGTCCCTGAATCACAACTTCTGCCGGTTACATACACATTTCCATTGTTATCTATTGAAAGTGCGGTTGCTCCGTCCCAACCGGTGCTATCCGGGCCGTGATATCTTCTACCCCACATTGTATCTCCTAAACTGTTATATTTTATCGTAGCATAATCAGAACTAGTATTACCTGAATTATTATTTTTTCCTGTAACATACACAT
This sequence comes from bacterium, assembly GCA_041649255.1. Lineage (NCBI taxonomy): Bacteria > bacterium. The sequence continues at coordinate 144,530 of JBAZNK010000007.1, read as the reverse complement.
TCCCGTTGTTATCAACTGCTATAGCCACTCCTCCCGTCCCTCCCAGCCCCTTTCTAATACCTTTTATCTTATAATAGTTATCGCCCTTTGGTTCTTCATAGCCATTTATTACCTTATGCCCCTTCCCTGTCCCATTATATCTTCTAACCCATACCGTATCTCCTGAACTATTGTATTTTATTGTTAGATAGTCGTAACTGCCAGCACTTATTCCAGTTACATACACATTTTTAACATTATCTACTGTTATAGCGTATGCCTCTCCATCAAATACCCTAACCCACATTGTATCTCCCAAACTATCATATTTTATTGTTTCGAAGCGCCCCGTTACATATACATTTTTGCTATCATCTACTGTAATCGCACTTGCTTCGTCATCATTATATCCTGCTCCCCCTCCTCTATCATATCTTCTAACCCACATTTCACTCCCGGCACTGTTGTATTTTATTGTTGCGTAGTCATAATCAGTCCCAATTCCACAACTTCTTCCAGTTACATACACATTTCCGTTTTTATCAACTGCAATTGCATACGCCTCATCAGCAGTATTCTTCGGTCCGTTATATCTTCTTACCCATAACGTATCACCGGCACTGTTGTATTTTATTGTTGCATAATCACCCCAACCCATTGCACTTGTATCACAGCTACCTCCTGTTACATATATATACCCGCTGTCATCCACCGCCATTGCAAACGCACCATCATAATCATTAGCTTCTCCATCATACCTCGCTACCCATATTTCATTTTGTGCAAATATCTGTAAAGGTAATATAAATCCTATTAAAATTAGCATTTTTTTAATCATCCTTCCCCCTTTTTCCCTCTGCGCCTCTGTAGTGTTGTCATTCTGAGGCGAAGACGAAGAATCTCTCTGTTTATCTCTTTAAACTCTGCGACCCTGCCTGCCGTTCTGTTTGGCATGGTCTGCGGTGAGAAATTTCTTTACCTCAATCTATCCTTATTTTTATTTTGTTATTATTACTATGATTACTATTAATGCTTTCACATTTATTCTTTGTCAATAAGTCTTTAGTCATATTTATAAGAAGTTAAAATATTAACCGTTTTTTTTGCTATCAAGTTTTAAATAGTGACAAATTTATTAACTCTATCTAACAACAATAAACCATACTCCATATTGTAATGTAATTTATGTTGACAAAATGACAAATAAATCTACTATAGTAAATAATTTTAATATTTAGGAGGAATTTATGGGTAAAATAAGAGTAGGGATAATAGGTGTTGGCAATTGCGCATCAAGTTTAGTCCAAGGTGTTCATTTCTATAAAAATAAAAAAACAGGTCGTATTCCAGGCATTATGCACCTGAAATTTGGACCTTACTCAATAGAAGACATAGAATTTTCCTGCGCAATAGATATAGATAGAAATAAAGTAGGCAAAGACTTAGGGGAAGCAATTTATGCTAGCCCAAATAATACTTTTAGATTCTGCGACGTTCCAAAACTTGGAGTTCCCGTTTTAAGAGGAATGGCGCATGATGGTATCGGTAAATATCTTGCACCTATAGTGAAAAAAGCGCCCGGCGCAACGGCAGATATTATAAGAGCTTTCAAAGAAACTAAAACAGACGTAGTAATAAACTACCTACCCGTAGGTTCGGAAGAAGCCACTAAGTGGTATGTAGAACAGGTATTACAGTCGGGGAAAATAGGTTTTATCAACTGTATCCCGGTATTCATTGCAAGTTCAAAATACTGGCAGGAAAGATTCAGAAAAGCCGGTTGTCCCATAGTAGGAGACGATATAAAATCTCAAGTCGGCTCAACTATAGTTCATAGAGTTCTCACTAATTTATTCAACGACCGTGCAGTAGAACTATTAAGAACATACCAATTGAACGTAGGCGGAAATACAGACTTCTTAAATATGCTTGAGCGAGATAGACTTGAATCAAAAAAGATTAGCAAAACACAGGCAGTTACTTCACAAATACCTTATAAAATAGATGAAGAGAATATCCACGTAGGTCCATCTGACTATGTCCCCTGGCTAAAAGACAGAAAATTTGCCTTTATAAGACTAGAGGGAAGAACCTTTGGTGATGTTCCATTAAATATAGAATTAAAAATGGAAGTATGGGATTCGCCAAACTCAGCAGGCGTAGTAATAGACGCACTAAGAGCATGCAAAATCGCTTTAGATGCAGGACTTGCAGGGGAAATCGTAGAGCCGTCAAGTTACTTTATGAAATCACCACCGGTCCAATTCCCTGATGATATGGCAAGACAAAAGGTGGAAGAGTTTATAAAAAAGAACGGCAAAAAAGAAAAAAGTAAGTGAAAAAAAGCTTATTCATATCTTTTGAAGGGATAGAAGGTTGCGGTAAAACCACTCAGGCGAAAAGACTTTTTAAATATCTGGTAACCCAAGGTTATAAATGCATCCTGACACAGGAACCGGGCGGGACGGGAATTTCAAAAAAAATACGGGAAATCTTACTTGATAAAGAGAATAAAAAGTTGACCCCTATTGCAGAACTTTTTCTTTATCTCGCAGATAGGGCGCAACATACGGAAGAAGTTGTATTGCCGGCACTTAAAAGTAATAAAATAGTAATTACGGATAGGTCTATAGATTCGACTATTGCATATCAGGGAGGCGGGCGGGAAATTTCAGTGGAGACAATTAAAACTCTCAATCACTTCGTAACTAAAGGAATTACGCCAAATATAACCATACTTCTTGATATAGAGCCCGAAAAAGGACTTGCACGAATAAAAAACAAAGATAGAATGGAACTTGAAAAAATAAAATTTTATAAAAAAGTCAGGGAAGTTTATATTAATATTGCCAAAAAGGAACCGAAAAGAGTAAAAACTATAAACGGAAACTTAAAAATAGAAGAAATAGAATTGGAAATAAGAAAATTCATACAGAACCAGTTATCCCTCCAAACAGAAGGCGGGCAGGCAAAATGATAAAAATAAAACGGATACTTGCACAGGGATTATATAAGCTTGTTGGTATCCAAATATGCTGTATAGGAATCTCTAATCCACCAGAGGCGGAAAGAGCTTCTTATAAAATCCAAAACCTGTCTACCAACAGGCAGGTAGGAGAAACAAAATGAAGAAAAAACTATTCATTGCATTAATAATCAGCGGAACATTAGGAGCTTTTTCCTTATGGGCATTGCCGCAAACAGGGAATTTATTGCAATTACTAAGAACCTTCACACAGGTTTTGAAATTAGTAGAGGAGAACTACGTTCAGCAAGTAAAAACCGATGATTTGTTTCAAAATGCAATTAAAGGAATGTTATCAAAATTAGACCCGCATTCTAATTACTTAGACCCAAAACTTTACAAGGAATTGAAAATTCATTCTGAAGGTAAATATGGAGGATTGGGATTCCAGTTCGGCATAATAAAAAATCATCCGACGATTATTTCCCCAATGGAAGGGACACCTGCATATAGAGCAGGTTTACAAGCAGGGGATGTAATAACAAAAATAGATGGTATCTCCACTAAGGGTATGGGAGATGATGAGTCAATGAGCAAAATGCGCGGAAAACCCGGAACAAAAGTAACTCTCACGATAGCAAGAGAAAACGCAGGCGCTCCTTTTGACCTGACAATTACAAGAGATTTTATAAAGATAAAAAATATTCCTTATGCCGGACTTATTGGAACTGATATAGGATACATACGTTTATTAAGTTTTTCCGAAAATGTAGGGGAAGATGTAAGAAAAGCTATTGATTCATTAGTCTCAGTTGGAGCTAAGAAATTTATCCTGGATTTAAGACTTAATCCGGGCGGACTTCTTGATGAAGCAGTTAAAGTGTCCGAGAATTTCCTCCCCCAAGGGAAACTTATTGTATCCACTAAAGGAAGAAATCCTCAAATGAACCGTGATTATTATAGTACAAAACCATCAAAAATCACGGGACACCCGTTGGTTATTCTTGTAGATAAAGGGTCTGCTTCTGCATCAGAAATCGTAGCAGGCGCCATACAAGACCAGGACGCAGGACTTATCGCCGGGGATACGACTTTTGGGAAAGGTTCGGTTCAGACAGTTGTACAAATTGTACAACAGACAGACACAGGTGCCATAAAATTAACTACTGCAAGATATTATACTCCTTGTGGAAAATGCATTGATATGGCAGATACTTCAGAATTTATTATACGAAATCCTACTCTTGGTAAAAAATATACTACCTTAGGTTCACTTGCAAGAGAATTAACATCATCGGGAGCAATAATCCCTGATTTAGTGTTAAAAGAACCACCTACTGTTGCTCCACTTATTATAAAAATATATAAAGAGAACTTAATTTTCCAGCAATTTGCCTTAAAATATACCAAATCACATCCAAAACTTACAGAAGACTTTAAAATTGATGATGTTGCTTTAGCAGAATTTCAAACATATATAAAAACTAAGGACATAAAGTTTACCGATGCTGAATTTGATTCCGCAAAACCTGATTTACAAAAACTACTAAGACAGATGATTGCGACTGAAAAATGGGGAACAAGAGGCGGATATTATGTATCTTTACAACAAGATATTTGGGTTAAAGATATCTGTGAACTTCTGAATAAATCAGATTCACAAACAGAATTATTTAAAATCGGAGGGGTAAAATGAAATTACAGAATGTAGTTCACTCGCAGCAATTTGATATTAAAACACTGGATGAATTATTTGCTATGGCAAGAGAAATGGAAATAATAGCAAAGAATGGAAGCAATTTATTAACCGGTAAAATAATGGGAACGTTATTTTATGAACCAAGCACCAGAACAAGAATGTCTTTTGAATCGGCAATGTTAAAACTCGGCGGGAATGTAATATCAACGGAAAATGCCAAGGAGTTTTCATCCGCGACTAAAGGCGAAACAGTTGAAGACACAATTAGAGTAATGGAAGGGTACGTAGATGTAATTGTAATGAGACATTATCGTGAAGGCTCGGCAGAAAGAGCGGCGCAAACAACTCATATCCCCTTTATAAATGCCGGCGATGGCACGGGACAACATCCAACTCAGGCATTACTTGACTTATATACAATACAAAAAGAACTTGGTAAAATAAATGGCATATCTATAGCTATGGTAGGCGACCTTGCGCACGGAAGAACCGTTCGTTCACTCGCATATCTTTTAGCAAAATACAAGGGAATTAAAATCTATTTCGTTGCTCCTAAAAGCGTAAAAATGAACCAGGACATAAAAATGTATCTTAAGAAACATAAAATAGAATTTATAGAAGAAGATTCATTAAAAATAGTAGCACCAAAAGTTGATGTAATATACCAGACACGAATACAAAGAGAAAGGTTTGTAGAAAAAGAGAACCTTGAGGAATACGAAGAAGCTCACGGGAAATACATAATTGATAACTCCATTCTGGATATTATGAAATCAAATTCTATAATTATGCATCCGCTTCCAAGAGCAGGTGAAATAAGGAAAGAAGTAGATTCCGACCCACGCGCCGCATATTTTAGACAGGCACAAAACGGGCTATATCTTAGAATGGCACTGCTGAAAGCATTACTCGTAGGATAAATTTAATATATTACACTTGTTTTTAACTTATCTATAAAAAACTCTTACCTAAAATAATGCCTATAAATTACATCCGGGAAACAATTAAACTTGCAAAACTTGGAGGAAAAACTTCCCCTAACCCTATGGTAGGCGCTATTATAGTAAAAAATGGTAAAATAATCGGAAAAGGGTATCATAAAGGGAAGGGAACTCTCCACGCGGAAGTAGTTGCTATCCGTAGTGCAAAATCAAGCCTTAAGGGGGCTGTATTATATGTAAATTTAGAGCCCTGCTGTCACTGGGGAACCACTCCGCCCTGCACAAAAGCTATAATAAAAGCAGGAATTAAAGAGGTTCATACCTCCATAATTGACCCTGCTAAATGGGTAAATGGAAAAGGAGTTAGGGAACTAAAACGGGCAGGAATAAAAGTAATTATCGGTGAATGTGCAAAAGAAGCAGAAAAATTAAATGAAACTTACTTAAAATATATGCGAACGGGATTGCCCTTCGTTATAATGAAAGCCGCAATAACTCTGGATGGTAAAATCGCAGGGGCTACAAAAAATAAGGAATGGATAAGTAATCCAAAAACAAGAGTGTTTGTCCACAAACTAAGAGCTAACGTAGATGCCATTTTAGTAGGCAGTACTACTATAAATTATGATAACCCGGAACTTACCGTAAGATTGGTCAAAGGGAAGAATCCCAAAAAAATTATTCTCTCTTCTGACTTGTCTATACCACGAAATGCAAAAATATTGGGAGATAACTGCACAATAGCTACCACAAATAAGAACAAATCTATCCCGGGCACAGAAATATGGAGATTCCCGGGAAGTAAAGTAGATTTACTCGCTTTATTGCAAAAAACAGCCGAAAATAATATCCAGAGTATACTTATAGAAGGCGGGAAAGAAGTATTTACCCAGGCGATATCCGGTAAAATAGTAGATAAAGTGTATTTTATTATTGCGCCAAAACTCATTGGTATGGGAGTCCCGGTTATAGGGGATCTCGGAATAAAACAGATCAAAGACAGTATACACTTGAACTCTATAAGATTCAGAACATTTGATGACAATATAGTCCTTGAAGGCTATATATAATAGATAATATCATCTTTTCCCCTTGACAAAATCACAATCTTAGGACACATTTATAGATGGGTAGTATAAAAAAACTATAGAAGTTTTAGGGGGGAAAATGGGATCATATAAGTGTATATTATTTTTGTTAATCTTTCTTTCATCACTATTCACAGCAACAATCAATGCAAGAGTGGTAACTTTTACAAGAGTAACCGTAGGAAGCGGATTGAATGTTCCTCATGGCGATTGGGCTGGGAACATAGATGGCACAAGCCCTAAATACGAGCTTGATATTTTTGCAACAGTTGCCGGGAGTAAGACGGCAGTTTGGTATGCAAATACTAATAAGGGAGCAACATGGTCAGCAAGTAATCTTATACAGACTTCTTCTTTTTATAACTACGAAATAGCAGGAATTGACCTTAATAAAAATGGGATTATAGATGCCGTGTCAACAGATGACGATGTAAGTGCTACAGGGTTATCATATCTTTTTCTTCACACGAATACCGGAGGAGGAACTTTTACAACAACAGACATTAACAGTAGCGGAATGAGCGGATTATTCAGGCAAATGAGATTTGGAGACATGGAAGGAGACGGAGACATAGATATAATAGTGACAGTCAACACTAACAGATTTTATACTACTCAGACAGGTGTTGGTATATATTGGTATGAAAATACGGGAAATTTGAATTTCACAGCTCATTTTATAGGGTTTTGTAATGCATGGAAAATAGATTGTTTTGATAATGATGTGCCAAAAGATGGACATCTTGATATAGTAATAACCGAATGCTATCACGGGAACCTTGATATAACGGCAAACTGCAAATTGATTTTATATAAGAATAATGGGAGTGAAGGTTTTAGTGCGTATGTAATAGACAATACGCTAGGTCCCCCCAATGCGGCATCTAGTAGTGGTGGAGCAGGAGTAAGATGTGCAGATTTTGATACGGATGGACTAATAGATATCGTTTCAGGAAATGCATCAACGGGAGTTTTTTACTGGTATAAAAATACCGGAGGGAATAACTTTCAAAGATATACAATAGATGCAAATTGCCCTGCTATTGATGGTATTGACGTTGGAGATTTTGAACCGGACGGTGATATGGATGTAGTGGTTGCAGGACGAAACTTTTGGTTTCGATGGTATGAAAATGATGGAAGTGGTAATTTTACAAGTCACACTATTTCCACCGACTATCAATTATTTGACCTCCCTTATGTGTCTTATTTTGATGGGGATAGTTGTCCTGACATAGTTTTAACAGAATCTTCTTCCAGTGGAAATATATTTGCTTACCTTAATCCATGTCCCGGAGGGAACGTAGAGGAGACAGAGTCTAAAAATGAAAACTACTTAACTTTTCCATCCGTTGTAAAAGGCTCTTCTATAAAAATAACATTTCAGATAAAAAACGAGACAGATGTCGAGATTGAGATAACAGATATTACAGGTAGTGTTAAAGATATAATTTTGAAAAGAAATAATTGCACCTCAGGGATTTACGAAGCTTTATGGAATACCGGCAAGAAACCTGCCGGGATATACTTTGTAACATTAAAAACAGGAAATAATTCTGTAATAACAAAGAAAATTACATACATCAAGTAATTTTCTACTTTTGTAATTTTCTTTATATTAATATAGAATTTAGTAATTGGTTACAGATATTGTTTTGCTGTTTCTTCGACATTTAGAACTCTTAGCGCGCCTTGAGCAAGAGCAAGCATCTCATTTTCTCCCGGAAGAACAAGCGCAGGAGCTATAAATTCTGTTCGCTCTTTTATCAAATCAACCAATAACTTATAATTTGCAGCAGAACCCGTAAGAACTATTCCATCAACTTTTCCTTTAAGAACTGTTGCCATTGCACCTATTTCTTTTGCTATTTGATACGCCATTGCTTCAATATAAAATTTTGCCTTTTCGTCGCCATTAGCTATTCTATCTCTCACTTCTTCTATACTATTTGTACCCAGATGAGCAGTAATTCCGCCATTTCCTACAAGTCTTTTTTTAATCCATTTTTCGTCATATTTCCCCGAAAAACAAAGTTTAACTAATTGTGTTACGGGCAAACTACCGCTGCGTTCAGGTGAAAAAGGTCCGCCTTCATTTGCATTATTCGCATCTATTATTTTCCCAGATTTTAATGGACATATAGATATTCCTCCACCTAAATGCGCTACTATAAGATTAATAGCGTCCAAAGATTTACCAAGTTGTGAAGCCGCCTTTCTTGCCATCGCTTTTATGTTTAATGTATGTTGCAATGCAACCCGTGTAACTTCAGGAATACCGGCAACTCTTGCAAGAGGTTCAAATTCATCTACTGAAACAGGGTCAACGGTAAAAGCAGGAACATTGAATTTATTAGCTACTTTCGAAGCTAATAATGGACCTATATTTGATATATGTTCGGCAAGAACTCTGCCTTCTTTGACATCATTTAACATAGTCTCATTTACGGTATATGTTCCGCTTACAATTGGTTTAAATGGGCCTCCTCTTCCGACGGCCGCATCTATTTTCTTTACATCCCATTTATTGAGAAGGTCTTCTATTATTTTGAATCTAAACCCAAGTTGTTCTAAAGAATTTTTGTATTGTTTAAGTTCTTCCTGAGAATGAGATAATTTTTCTCTTTTAACTTCCTTTTCGTCTTCAAACAAAGAACATACCGTAGATGTAGACCCGGGATTTATCACAAAAAGTGTCTTCATTATTCCCCCTTTAATTAAAATTGTTTTTTTAATCTCAAAGTTATAATATTCTCATTATAGCTATATGTACTATCATACTCATTAGCATTATTCATAATCTTATATTCCAGTATAATAAACTTATAAAATTCCATTCTCATATCCGCTGTCCAATTAAATGAAGTTGAGGAATTATTTTTTCCATAACCCGTTTTGAGAGAAAACTTGTTTTTAATAAGTTCGTATTCTGCATCAGCCCTGAATGAATTCCCGCTGCTTGTTATTCCGTAACTACTTGAAATATAGCCTCCGGGGAGTGCAAACCTTATGCCACCACTGGTAGCTGACATTCCAAAAGTATTTGAATAAATAATATAAGGAGTAAATTGTCCAAAAGTATAATTTAGATAGTTATAAAGCATATATTCCGTTGAATCGCTTATTTTGTATATTTCATAATTACCGTTCAAATACAGGTTTTTATACCGTATAGAAAATTCGTCAAGAGCACCATTTTTACCGGCATCGAGATAAGGATTTCCAATTATAAAATAAGACGTATCTATATTGTTATAAGTCAATTTATTATCAATAAAACCTGTTGTTAATTCTATTCCGGCGTTATAAGCATATCCTTCTTTTAATGCTAAATCCGGATATTGAGAACTACTTTTGCTAAATTCAATTATCCCAATTAATTGCTCTAAAAATGGATATTTAATTTCTCCTGTAAGAAAGTTGTTTTCTAAGGGTGGTTCATACATTAACCTATTTAAAGAAGTATCCGATAAAGTTGTCAAAACAGTTGAGTCATCCAATCCATAGTAATAACTCAGCCCCAAATCGGCGTTTAAGATTTTTCTGTTTATTTTCCCGCCGAATATATATCTTGCATAAGTAAGATAATTTGTATCCGATTTTTCCACCTGCGCACAAAGTAAATCAATATTCATAAATTTAGAGTTTGTGGTCAAATTAAGCCCGCGTGGCAATATTCCATATAATGTAAGCATTGATGAAGTAGTATAAATATCCCCTACCGATAATTTACCAATGGGGTATTCCATCTCAAAATTAAAATTATACCCTTCGTCCATATTAAACCAGAAAGAAAAAGGGAAATACAATGAGCCATTTATATAAGTATCAAATAAAGGATGTGTTCCGGGTTCATAAGGCAAAGAAACAGTCAATGAATCATTACTTGAATCTTTACTTGTTGTATATCTTACCCCTGCTGATGCATATCCGTGAGCAGATATTTTAGAAGTTATGTTAAAAGAAAAAGTAGTTTCGGTTATATCTTTTATTTTTACTTTCAATTGATGTTCTCCCAGACTTAAGTTAGCTATAGGGGTATAATATATAGAAAAAGAAGTGTTTTCGCAATTTGAAGTAATATTAATATTATCAAGGAATACGGTTATATCTTTAGGATTAACCTCGTTGCTAAATACAATAACAATATCCGGTTTTTTGGTAGTAATAGAGCCGTACGGTTCAGGGCTGACAAGCTCAATCAAATTATCTCTTGTTATAATAGAAACTTTATATTCGGGGGATTTGATAATTTTATTATCTTTAGTTTTAACCACTATACAATACTTTATCGCCGGGGATTCAACAAATTCATCAGGAATAGTAGCAGATAGACGAGTTTGTTCTTTTTGCATATACACCGTCTTCTCATCTATTAAAATATATGCCATTGCGACTTCTTCGGAAACATCTGCATAAATTTGCAAGGGAGCATCAATAAAAACATTATTTGGCGGGATATGCGTAATCTGAACATTTAATAATGAAAGTAATAGTATATGCATTTTATTTGTAGAACCTGTTGTTTTAATTAAAGGTTATCAGTTTAGCGGCAATTTTACTTCAGTCAAGTCTAAAATATTATGTAAATAAAAAAGGCATTGTCCGCGCTAAGCGAACAATGCCTTTTAATTAAAATTCTACTTTATTGAATAATTTCTACATCTGCCACATCATGACTAAAACCATATCCCGGTTTTATGTCAACTATTACTCTACATTTACATGGCGTATTCCCTGCAGTAAATAATCCGTTTTGTGTAATATTTCCGGCTTGTACCTGGGATTCTACTCTCCACATCAAAGGAATATTCGGCACCTCGTTATTATTAGCATCCACTACTTTTGCATCAAACTGTTGAGTAGCACCTGTTTTAACTTTTACAAGTTTAGGGTCTATTTTAACGGCATATGAATTAGTTGCTCCCTGAACCACAATATTTGCCACACCTTTACCCATACCAAACTGCGGTGGAACAAGCGCAACTATTATACCTTTACCGGGATTTTTACCTGCCGTAAATAATCCGTCTCTTGTAATTGTTCCAAGAGTATTCGGTCCGACTTCCCATATTAAAGGGATGTTCTGAACATTTCCTTTCAGGTCTGTCACTACAGCTTTGAATTGAATTTGTTCACCCGGTTTTACATTGGCATCACGAGGCTCTATTTTAACTATCAATTGCATATTCTTTGCAATAAGAACCTCTGCGCGGTCTAAACCCATACCAAATTCAGGCGGAACAATAGCTAAGACTTCACATTTCCCAATTTCAGGACCTGCCGTAAATAATCCGTCCGCATTTATAGTCCCTGCTTTTTCCGGTTTAACTTCCCATTTTATAGGGACTTGTACTAAATTACCATTTATATCATAAACTTCGGCATTGAATTGAATGGTTCCCATTGGTTCTATCGAGCTGAATTTAGGATATATTTTAACTTTTACTTTTTCAGGTTTACCAATGATAATCCCTGCGCGGTCACCACCCAACATATCTCCTGCTTTTACTACAACAGCAATAAATCCTTTGCCTTTCTTTTCTCCTGCAGTAAACACTCCATCCGATGTGATAGTGCCAAGATTTTCCGGTATAACTTTCCATACTGCTTTCGCAGTAATTGAATCATTATGCGGTCCCATTATTTCATATTCAAATCTCATTGTTTCCTGCGGTTTAAGTATTGCATGAGGCGGTTTTATTTTAACCGGCAAATATTTACCGGGTTCACCTACCATTACAGTAGCTTCTCCAATACCTTCAAGAGCGCCTGCTTTCACAAGAGCTATAATTTTAGCTTTTCCATTCTCATCCCCTGTAAAGATACCATCCTGTGAGAGTTTCCCCATATGAGGCGGGGCTAATTTCCATAGAGTCTTAAATACTTCCACCGTTTTTCCATTATTATCCAATACTTCTACTTTAAATTGCACCGGGTCGCCTATTTTTGCAAAAGTGCGAGCAGGTATTACCCTGACTTTCAATTCCCGTTTTCCGGCTTCGCGACTAATTTTTATAAGTGAATGTCCTATACCTTTTCCGACTGCTGTTTCCACTAATGCACGAACTATTCCTTTCCCTTCTTTTCCACTTGCAAAAAATAAACCATTTGGGCCAATTTTTCCTAAATGATTTGGTTTTACATCCCATTTAATTCTTGCTTCCACCGGATTCCCCATAGAATCAGTTACTTCTGCCTTGAACTGAACTACATCTTTAGGATGTATTATAGCAGGATTTGGAAGCACTTTAACTGTTATTGCCGCTTGTAATGCCATTGGCAGAACAAGAGCAATTATTCCGAAAAAGCGTTTCATATTATACCCCCTTCTTTCTAAATTTGTTCTCTTACTAAATTCAGAGAAACTTTTATTTTCTTGTCTTTCTTTCATCGATTTTACCTCCTTTGCTAAATTAGATATAAATCATATCAAAAAAGTTCCCAAAAAATTTATAATTCACTCTCTTTCCCATCAGGAACTACGTAAAATACTTGTTCTTTTTCTTTCACTACCTTGTTATTTTTGTCTATTAGTTGAATTTTCATTTTATAATACCCTTCTTTCATATTCTTGTCCGATGTGTATATTATCTGGTCAGATTCTTTTTCACGAGCAACGATTTCATCATTTATTAGTATTTGCGCTTCCTGTGATTTAGGTTTATTATAAAACGCAGCGCTTATTGTTACATCATTGTCGGGAACTATGGAATTGACATCAGGAGACACAATATAGATATCCGGTTTGCCCGTTTTTAAGTGCTGAAAAGATAATACTGCAAAAAATATTACGCACATTGCACCTACTGTTATGGGAATTAATTTAGCAAATGAGAATCTTTTAGATTTTTCCCGTTCAATCCTCGCCCATAATTTAGCTTCAAAATAAGGCGGCAGGTCTACTTTTGTAACGTTCTCTTTGAGCAGTTTATTGAACTTTTTCGCATTCTCAAGTTCAGCCTGACAATCCTTACATTCATTTATATGAGTTTCGAGAACGTTTTGTTCTTCCGCAGACAACTCATTATCCACAAAAGCCTGAATAAGTAATTTAATATTATCACAATTTTTCATAAATTCCCCCTTTTAATGCGATGTGGATAATCCCCTATCGCGCAAATTTAACTTCTTTTCCAGCATTTCTTTACCTCTTGCAAGTCTTGACCGGATAGTCCCAACCGGGACGCCTATTGTGCTGGCGATTTCTTCATAAGGCATATCATTATAATATTTCAAAACTATAGGTTCACGATATTCTACGGGTAAAGTTGAAATTAATTTTTGTATTCTAAGTTTATTTTCAACATCAGGGACTGCTTCTTTTATAATTTCTGCGTTTAAGGGGAGTAAAGATGTTTTATTCTTATTGAAATGTTTATAACACTCATTTTTTGCAATTCTGTATAACCATGTGTATATATTTGAATCTCCTCTAAACTTACCAAAATTTTTATACGCAAGGAACAGGGTTTCCTGAGTTATATCGGACGCGTCGTCATAATTGCCGGTAAATCCAAATACCATATTAAATAGCTTATCCGAATACATAGTTACCACCTCTTCAAATTGCATTTCTATCCTTTAGATATGTTATAATGACAAAAAGTTCCAATAAAATTTATATTTATTAATTAATCTATTATTTATGGGTAAATTTGTCAATTTTATTCTAAAAGCAATTACATAAAGCCTATCAGTCTAGAATCTATTCTTAAGTATAGGATACTAGCGGAAAACAATTGTCCCTTGACAAAACATCGTTTAAAATTAACATCAATGTATAAAAAAGGAAAAGTAATTTTTACTGTTGAGGCATTGTATGGAAAAAATATTATCAAGTTTCCCTTTGCTTATTATTTGCACAATTCTTACGGTCACAGCCGGAGTGTTTCTTCTTTATCTTTTATTATTTAAGGTAGAAAAGGAATCAAAAAGCGAAAAGGCGGTTGGTTATTTCTTTGGAATTTCTTTTGTAGCTACTTTAATTATCCCGCCTCTTTTATCCGGCAATAAAAGTGAAATATTAAAAACATTACTTTTAATAGGGATAATGACTGTATTAGGCGTAATTGAAACTTATGCGAGCAAAAAATGGCGTATAAATCCGTTATTTACAAATATTTTATGGCTGTGGGTATTCTGGTATGCTTCTTATTTTATTACAGGTGTCCGGGATGATTCACTGAATATGCTAGTATTCTTCTCATTATTTTTTATATTGAATTTTGTTATAAAAAAACTATTATCCAAGTATAAGGAAAAATTAAGATTAACGAAATTACATAAAATCCTTATTGTAATAGCTTATCTCTGTTTGATATTCACAATTTTTAAAATACTCTACGGTCCCTACAACAGAGAATCAGTTAGTTTTTAATTTCGCACGCAGTCCTTATTTAAGATATTACTTGACTTTTATAGGACTACTATTATAAACTCCAATCTTATGCTTTATAAAGATACCGTAATATTGCCGCGCACTGCATTTCCTATGCGTGCGAATCTTGTCCAGAAGGAAGTAGATATCCTTAAAAATTGGGCAGATACCAGTTTATATAAACTCATACAAGACAACAGGGCTAATGCACCTGAGTATATATTTCATGATGGTCCACCTTATGCTAACGAACACGCGCACTTAGGGACAGCATTTAACCGTGTACTTAAGGATATGGTTATCAGGTATAAAATTCTGGCGGGTTATAAAGTCCATTTTATACCGGGTTGGGATTGCCACGGAATGCCAATTGAACACGCTGTTATCAAAAAGAAAGGGGCTAAAAGTTTTTCTACCAAAAACCAGCTCAGACAAGAATGTAAGAAATATGCGGAAGAGTCCGTTGATATACAACGACAGGAATTCAAGAGATTAGGAACTTTTGCAGACTGGGACAATCCATATATTACTATGTCCAAAGAATACGAGGCAAAGGTTCTGGAAGTATTTAAAATAATGGTTTCCAAAGGATACATATACCGAGCAAAACGTCCCGTTCACTGGTGTACAAGATGCAGAACTGCACTTGCCGAAGCAGAGCTTGACTATAAAGATTTCACTTCGCCATCCGTTTACGTTAAGTTTCCAATACAGAGACAGACAGGAATGTCTGTCCTACCAAACGAAAACGTGTCCTTTTTAATATGGACTACTACGCCATGGACACTCCCGGCAAACGTCGCTTGTGCAATAAACTCGGGATTCAAATACAATTTTGTTAAAACCGAAAAAGAAACTCTTATAATAGCAGATTCTCTATTGCCTACGGTTTTGGAAAAACTAAAAATAAAGGACTATACGGTTGAAAAAACCGTTTTGGGAAAAGAACTTGGGGGCATAGAATATAAGCATCCATTCCTTGACAGAACAGGAAAAATTATACTATCCAGTTTTGTGACTTCCGAATCCGGGACGGGCTGCGTTCATATAGCTCCAGGACACGGATACGAAGATTATCTGGCAAGCATTACATATAATTTGCCAATTTTGTCTCCGGTTGATGAAAAAGGTTGTTTTACCGAAGAAGTTCCTGAATTACAGGGGAAAAACATATTTGACGCGGATAAAGATATTATAGAAATACTGACAAATAACGGAACTCTTATGTACAAAGAGGATTTTCAACACTCCTATCCTCATTGCTGGAGATGTAAAACTCCACTCATATTCAGGGCTACGCCACAATGGTTCTTAAATATGGAACATAATAATTTGAGAACACGTTGTGTTGAAGAGATTGAAAAGGTCAAATGGATGCCAGAATGGAGTAAAAAGAGAATTACAAATAACATTATGCAAAGACCTGACTGGTGTTTATCAAGGCAAAGGAGCTGGGGAATTCCTATCCCAGCTTTATATTGTAAAGCTTGCGGAGAAGCAATATTAACAACGGAAATAATAGAAAAGGCAATCCAGCTTGTTAAGATAAATGGCACGGATATCTGGTTTGATGAAAATACAAAAATAGATGCAGTATGTCCAAAATGCGGGAATAAAGAATTCAAAAAAGAAGAAGATATTTTTGATGTATGGATTGATTCTTCTTCCAGTTACTACGCAGTGGTAAAAGAGAAACTAAAATTCCCTGCCAATCTTTATTGTGAAGCAGTTGACCAACACAGGTGTTGGTTCCAGCATTCATTGATTCTGTCAATGGTTACAGAGGAAGAGAGTTGTTTTAAATCGGTTTTAACTCATGGGCTGATACTTGATAAAGAAGGGAAGAAAATGTCAAAATCACAAGGGAACGTCGTCCAGCCTATGGAAGTTATTAAAAAATACGGAGCAGATATAGTAAGGTTATACCTTTCGGGGTTGGATTACACCTGTGATATTATGTTCAGCACGGATGGGTTAGAAACTGCTACAACAGCTTACAGGAAAATCAGAAATACATTTAAGTTTTTACTCGGTAATTTATATGATTACAAAGAAGCATTATCTTATGAAAAATTATGGGAAGTAGATAAATTAATGTTACATAAACTTGCAGTTCTTATAGAGAACGTAACAAAAGCTTATGAAGAATTTGAATTTTATAAAGTTTATCATTTAATACATAACTATTGTGTTATGGAATTATCACAATTCTACTTTGATACGTTAAAAGACAGGTTATATACTCACGGCAAGTCATCCATTTCACGTCAGAGCGCACAGACGGTATTATCCGAGACATTAAGCGCTCTTGCAAGATTAGTTGCCCCAATATTGCCTTTTACTTCTGAAGAAGTCTGGGAATACTTCAATTCCGGGAGCATACACTTAGAAAAATTACCCATAGTTAAAGAAGAATGGAAAAATGAAAAACTTGCAAATGAGTATGCGGTAATAAGCGAAATAAGAGACGATGTCTTACTTGCATTAGAACAGGCAAGAGCAAATAAAATCATAGGCAGCGGCTTGGAAGCGACCGTAATTATTGATTCTAAGGATAAAAAATTATTATCTCTATTAAGAGATAAAATAGCTTTATTGCCTTCAATATTTATCGTTTCTGAAGTTATTGTTGACAGAGTAGAAAATATGGTTACGTTCAGAAAGTTAGATATTAAGGTTAATTTATGTGAATACGGTAAATGTGAACGATGCTGGATAAGAGAAAAAGAAGTAGGGAAAAATAATGAACATCCGACACTGTGTGTTAAATGCAGTAGAGTAATAAAGGAGGGGGACTATGAAAAAGAAATTGAAAAAAAAGAATCCACTGAAGGTTAAAAAAAACCTGTCTACCAGCAAGACCAATAAAGCAACACTTAAAATAAAGAAGACTAAATTACTGGCAAAAGTAAAAACAAAAAAAGTAAAAAATATTAAAAAACGGTCAAAACCTGCATTAATTAAAAAGTCAAAGTTGGTTTCAAAAATTAAAAAGGCTGTTAAATCCAAATCTATGATGGTAAAATCTAAAGCAAAGAAATCCAAGATCGTAAAAAAAATTAGTCCAAAAACAACTAAAATAAAAAAAACTGCCGTTAAGATTACGGTAAAAAAAGCGACAAAACCTGTCTTACTTAAAAAGGCTCCTTCAAAAACAAAGCTAAAATTACTCAAGCCCCCACTGAAAGTGAAACCAACTTCATCAAAAATACAAAAGGAAATAATTTCCAAAGACAAAAAGGCTCTGACGCCATCCAAAATGCCTACCGTTAAAAAAGTAAAAAAAAGTCCTGTCAAGGTATTTGATGAAAAAGAATTACAATATATCAGAAACATACTTTTAAAGAGAAAAACTGACCTTGAAAGTAGGCTAACGAAATTAGAAGAAAAATTCAGACATACTCAACAGGAAGATTCCGGAGATGCGTCAAGTCATCCATTACATATAGGGGATATTGCAAGCGACACAGAAACAAAGGAACAAAATTCTTATATGATAAGTTCTATTGTAAAAGAATTACGAAAAATTCACGGGGCTTTAGACAGATTAGCCTCGGGAAACTACGGCATATGTGAAGCTTGCGGAGAATCAATAGACGTCAATAGGCTTAGGGCAATTCCTTATGCAGAATTTTGTATAAAATGTGGAGAAAAATCACAATTGTTTTAGCTATAGTAGTTGCAGACCAGCTAACAAAATTTTTAGTAGCAAAAAACCTCATTGAATATCAGTCGTTGCAAATAATAGGCAACTTTCTGCAATTCACACTTTTATATAATAAAAACGGAGTTTTTGGTTTAAATTTCAGTATTCCCTACATACCTTTTGTAATTATTGCAATTATTTTAATTATTCTTATGTTAAAAAGAATAGATATTAAATACAATTTACCTTTATTGTTAATCCTCAGCGGGGCTTTCGGAAATTTAATAGACCGAATTAGAGTAAAAGCAGTTATAGATTTTATTGATTTTGGCATAGGAAATGCGCGATTTTATGTATTTAATATTGCCGATTCAAGTATAAGTATTGGAATTGCATTATGGCTCCTTATAAGTTTTAAAGAAACTCTTAATTCAAAAAGAATCGCCAAAGAAAACACCGACATAAAATAATTCTACATTGAAAAGTTGTAAGATTTTTATTAGTCTCCTCAAAGGCTTGATAATAGATTTATGGATAAGAAATTATGTATTCTTAAAACCAACTTAAAAAAGTTTGGCAGTGTGTTAGTTGCTTATTCAGGAGGCGTAGACAGCACTTTGTTAGTAAAAGTTGCGAAAGATACTCTGCCTGCCGACAAAGTTTTGGCAGTTACGGGAAGTTCTGTATTTTATCCCGATTCGGAGATAGAATTTGCCAGGGAAACGGCAAAGAAGCTATCCGTTAAACACATAGTTATTAAAGGAAATCCGTTAAATAACCCAAAAATTTATTCTAACCCTAAAGACAGGTGTTACTGGTGCAAATCAGATTTATTTTCACAACTTGCACTCATTGCCAAAAAGAACAATCTAAGATATATTGTAGACGGCACAAATTTTGACGACATAAAAGATTTCAGACCAGGTATAAAAGCATGTGCAGAATATAACGTTCGTAGCCCATTGAAAGATGCAAAACTGAGCAAAAAAGGTATCCGTCTCCTTTCAAAACAGTATGGATTACCAACTTGGGACAAACCAGCTTTTCCATGTTTTGCAAGCAGATTCCCTTATGGGGATACGCTAACCAAACACAATCTTAAAATGGTAGAACTCGCAGAAAAATATCTTTTAGATTTAGGTCTAAAAGAAGTGCGGGTTAGACACCATAATAATATTGCAAGAATAGAATTAAGGGATAAAGACATTAAGTTATTCCTGGCCATTAACATTAGAAAACAGGTTGTAAAAAAACTAAAATCTCTTGGTTATACGTATGTAACTTTGGATATTGAAGGCTATCGAACCGGGAGTATGAACATATAACAAAGAAGACAGATAAAGGCATATCAAAAATTAAATATCAAACATTAAAATTAACAGATAAAAAAAACAGGACACAGATAAGTTCATATTAATCCCTCTTAGACTTCCGGGCAAAGATATACAACTTCAAAGGAGTAGGAAAAATTTTATCCACAAATAAACGCAGATTATAAGATTTTGAAAAACAAACAAAATAACTGCTCGCTGTCAGGCAATTTCTTTATACAACTGCATTGTTTTTTTAGCACAATTTTCCCAGGAAAAGACTTCTGCACGTTTTAATCCTTTATTAATAAGATTCTGCCTGAACTCGTTATTTTCGGTTATTTTTTTTATGTTTTGGATCATTCCTTTTACATCAGAAGGAGCAACCAACACACCCGCATCTCCAAGTATTTCCGGCAAAGAAGTCCTGTCAGAAGCAATAACAGGACATCCCGAAGCCATTGCTTCAAGAACAGGGAACCCTAACCCTTCGGCAAAACTCGGGAATACGAACACAGAGGCTAAATTATACAATAGTGTTAATTCTTGTTGAGACACTTCGCCGACAAAAATAATTTTTGGATTTGAATTCTTAATATTACCGGGATTGCCTGCGATAACAAGGTTAAAATCAGGCAAGAATTCTATTAATTTAAACAGCGTTTTTATATTTTTTTTATAGTCTCCAATATCCCCAACACCAAGGATAAAATTGTTCTTTATGTTATATTTATTTTTTATATGTTCCAGTTCCTGTTGAGAATTTATTAGTTTGAAAATACTTAAATCTACGCCACCGTGTACAGCCTCTAATTTTTTCTCCGAGATAGCAAATGTTTTAATTAAATCATTTTTAACATATGATGAAATAGAGATAACTCTTTGAGCCTTTTTTAATGCATGAATTTGCAATCTGTAATCTTTTGTATTTGAAATAAATTGAGACCATTTGTCCGGTAGCTTGTAAAAAGTTAAATCAAAAACGGTACCAATAGTTTTCTTAAATTGAAAAAATGGAAGAACGATTTCAGGCGTAGGTCCTATAGATAAAAGATTATGAAAAATATCAATATCACTTTTCAATGTAATAAATTGTTGATAAAAAATATTGAATTTTTTATGCCTGCGTAGTTTAATTAGTTTTTCGTTTTTTATAATATCCGGGATTTCGGAATTGTTGAAAATATAGAAAGAGAATTGAAAATCCGTATTTAGTTTAATGAGGTTTTTAATTAAATTATAATTGTATGTTCCAATACCTTTGTTTACAAAACCCGTTTGTAACACTCGTGCATCTATGCCAATTTTAATATCTTTTTTCATATTGCTATTTATCTTTAATAGAAATTAATGTTCTTGTCAATAAATGGATATTTTTTGTAGTTTACCTTGGTATGATTATCATAAAATGTCTTCTATGAAGCCAAAAGAATTGGCAGACACACAGGTCTGCCCCTACAAAAAAGGACAGGCAAAAATACCTGTCCTTTTTTGTAAATCTTTTCTTTCTAGTCTCTATCCATTTTCTTATCCATTTTTCCTTTACGCATCATCGGACACATTTCTTTTTTAAGGGACACCTTTTGTTCTTTCGTTAAAAGATTACTGACCGCCAACATAGTCCCAACTTTCTTCTTTTGTATTTCCGTTCGTATTTTTCCGATTTCATCTATCTTAGAATAAATCAAACCTTCGTTCGCGTTATCATCCATCAATTCCTTGAATTCAATGTTCTTAATTTCTAATTCTGTTTCCATTCTAAGAAGCTCCTTTTTTGCTTCAACATGAATTTTTTTCATCTTTATTTTCTGATCTTCCGTAAGATTTGGAATATCGGGCATACCCATTCCGCGTCTCATTCCGTTACAGCATTTAAAATCGCAATCTCCTTTGCGCATCTTCCCCATTTCACAGTTCGCCATTCTTCCCGTTTCGCAATTTTCCATTCTTTTTTCCACAATCACTTTTTTCCCCATCATCGGACAACCCATATCTTCATCTCTGTCTGATTTTTCAGCAAGAACAGGAACACTTAAGAATGCCATCAATACTATGGGAAAAATAACAGAAGTAAGTTTTTTTTGTATTTTCATTTTTCCCCCTATTTACTACAGCTTTTTATTTTTGCTATTTTTTCTTTAAGACCTTCAAGTTCGGCTTCAAGTTCTTTTTTGTAGTCTTCAAGCATAGCAATTTTTTCGCGTCTTGTCATAAATCTTCTTTGTGGAGCTCCGCCGCCACCACCACAACCGCAACCACATCCACCCTGATTAAATCCCATAAATCTTGGGCCACCGCCCATTTGACACATATTTCCGCCTTCTCTCATCATTTGTACCTCCTTTAAGGTATCTGTTTTTATTAATATCTTATTTCATCGGACAACACCGCATACTTTTTCTAGGACAATGTAATTTTTCTTCAAAACATTCACAAAACTTCTGGGATTGTTCCGGGGTTAAGTTTTTCATTATATCTCTCATATCATTTAATACATATGACTCCATCTGTATTTGCAGGTTAGCAATTTCTCTAATAAGACTGTCGGACTTTATGCTGTCGGATGGATTTCTTTTCAGCAGAGAAATAAGTTCTTTCCTTTTCATAATTAAAGTATCTCTCAAGGGAACAGTTGCTTGTCTGCTTTTCGTTTTTATATTTTCAATTTGCCCAATCTGTTCCTGACTAAGGTCAAGTTTTTCTCTTAAGGGATGTTGTCGCCATTGTTTATGTATTTTGGGCTTATTAGAGTGATAAACAACGGTTATCAGTGTGCCGACATTTACGCCCAGCGATAGTACAAGCAAGATTATTAAAATTTTTATTTTCATCGCTCTCCTTCTTCTGATAATAAATTAGCATAAGTATTGGTTAATGAGCTTTCCGGGAAATCATTGAGTATAGAACTTTCAACGGAAGTATAAATTTCCCGTTCTCCAACGGTTGAAGATTTTTGATATAATATATTCCCGATGCGATTGCCGGCAACAAAAGAGAAGAGAATAAGAGCCGTTGCTCCGATAGGGATAAGAGAATGCTTTATGCGGGCTATCCAGTCATTAATCCTTATCTCGACAGACATAGTTTCATTATCTTCAATCTTCTGTTTCAGCTCGGTAATGAAATAAGGTGACGGTTCAATCGGGAGAAAAGAATTGTTAAGCAATTCGGACAATTTGGTTAGTTCACTAACTTCTTTTTGACATAGCAAGCAATTTTTCAAGTGAGACTTGATGTTTTCCCTTTCCTGTTCTGACAGTTCCCCATCTAAGAAAGCAGATAGTTTTTCCGGATTGGTACATTCTTTTTTCATTGTGCTTAATTAGACAGCTAAAATTCAAAAAACTTGCGAAAAAACAATTAAATATCTGTTCTCTTATTAAAATATGGCAAGAGTACTTTTTTTAAGTTAGCTTTTGCTCTGAAAATCAATGACTCAACTGCAGGAATTGAAAGATTCATAATTTCGGAAATTTCCTGATAGGATTTATTATCAAATCTTGATAAAATAAGAACTATTTTGTATCTTTCAGGCAGTTTATTTACAGAATCCCTTACTATTCTATCCGTTTCGTTATTTTCATAACTCTTATATTCTTTTGAAGAATCGGTTATAATTTCACCTTTTTCTGAAAGTTCATCAAGGGATTGAATAGTATTATTAATTTTATTTTTATCTTTAAAATTAAGGCAGTAATTTACTACGACTCTATATATCCATGTGGAGACTTTGGATTTATATTTAAAGCTGTCTGCAGAATGCCAGATTTTAACAAATATATCCTGAGAAATATCTTCGGCTTCCGTACGAT
The DNA here is from genome assembly GCA_041649255.1 of bacterium. NCBI lineage: Bacteria > bacterium. The sequence continues at coordinate 120,710 of JBAZNK010000007.1, read as the reverse complement.
TTGTGGTATAACGATAAATTATGTTAAGAACGGAGTATTTATACTTTTCTACAAGAATTTCAAAAGCAGATTCATCTTTACTTGCAACAGCTTTTAGCAATTCTTCATCAGATTTATTTTTTAACAAATTTTCCATTTTTGGGATGACAGAATTATTTATTTTATTTGTTAAAAAGATTTTTGTCAACGAGTAAGAAAAGAAAGAAGTAAAGGGCACCCTTCCGTAAAAATTTCAGTCTTGACAAGAGTAATTTTCAATATATCATTTTCGCTTAATGAAATCAACGAAAATAAGAGAGCAAAAAGCAAAAGACCTTTTGAAAGAGTATAAGTATTCCGAGGCACTTCAAGAGTACCAGGTTCTTATCCAGGATGAACCCAACAATCCCAATTTCTATAATATTATCGGAGATATTTATAAAATGATGAAATTAACAGATGATGCGATAAATTCCTATAAAAAAGCAAGGGAGATTTATACAAAAGATTTTTTATATAATAACGCTGTCGCAATATCCAAAAAGATTTTAAGGATAAATCCCGATGCCGAAGAAACATATTACATTCTTGGAATTCTTTATTCTCAACTTAAATTAAAAAGTGAAGCCATCGAAAACTTTGTTGACTATGCAAACCGTATGCGTAAAAGAAACAACCTTGAAGAAGTAATCAAAACTTACGAATATATAAATGAAAAATTTCCTAATAGTGAACCCGTTATAAATGAATTAAAAGAATTATATCTCAGGGAAGGCATAGAGCAGGCCAAAAACTTCGGTCCATTTCAATGTGAAGCAGCCTCATCTTTACCAGACAGTAGCATAAAAACAGAAAATATAGAAAGTCCTATATTGGAGAATTATCTAAGTAATGCAATTAAGCTGGTTAAAGGAGAAATTTCTAAAGAAGATATAAAAATCCCGGAGGAAATCACTAAAAATTCTACTGCTGATATATCTACAATAGAAACGAGTATTAAAATTGAACCTGTCCGGAAGTCAATAGATAGCCTTACCCAACTTTATGACCGTGACGCGCTTATGGAATTTTGTGAGGAAGAGATATTAAATGCCGAACAAGAGAATCGCACATTTGGAGTTATTTTTCTTGATATTGCCCATTTCCGCACAATAAATGAAAAGTTTGGAGAACCTCTTGGCGATAAGATACTATGCCAGATGGCAAATTTACTAAAAGGGAATTTAGCAGAGAAAGAAACTCTATTCCGCTACAACGGAGATGCTTTTACCATACTTTCTCCAAGTTTAGCAGAAAAAGACAAAGAAGAAAAACAAGAAAATCTTAAAAATCTCGTAGAGAAATTTGATTTCGAATCTAAAGTCCCTATAAGCATAAAAACAGAAGTCTCACTGTATCCCACAGATGCTGCCAATTCCAGAACATTATTAGAGCAAGGATATAGCAAGATCAGCATTAAGAAACGTAGTTCCATTAGCTGTTCGCAACTCATCGGACAGGAAAAAGCGCTTGAAGATTTACAAAAGGCTTTCACCGGTGGGGAGAAGGTGGTTTTTATTTCAGGCGCAGCCGGCATAGGAAAAACGAGAATTTTAAGTGAATTTTCAGATCGATTAAAATTCAAAGGATACCAGACATTTATTACACATTGCAACACTCCTGTCTCACCTTATGCGCCATTTAAACAATTTTTCAGACAATATATAGAAAAGAATGAAACACTTTCGACAGAAATAACGGCTTTATTTGCCCAGATTAAATCTTTATTACCTTTCTGGGAGCAATATAAAAAAACAGATTTAGAATTTACCAACTATGATATATTTCTAGATTATTCTCCCATTTCTTTGAAATATGGCAACTCAATTTTATGTAATATCTGTGATGAAGAACGAATAGAGTTTTTTAATAAGATAGTTTCCACCCTCAGCACGATTTCCAATGAAGCTCCTGTTTTATTTATAATAGAAGATATTCAGGATGCAGATATGTCTACTTTTGAATTAATTTCTTATTTTGTTCAACATTCTCAAAATTTCAAGGGAATAATATGCTGTACTTCAGAGATACACATGACAGATAAAAACGAGATTGAAAAATGTTTTTCTAAGGTATGGAAAGAAATGCCGGAAATTCAAATTACTCCTTTATCCGAAAAAGATATGGATGCAATGATTTCCATAATTTTTTCACAATTTGTCCCCCCTTTTCCAATATTGGAAAAGGCCAAGGAGATATCAAAAGGGAACCCACTTCTCTTACAGGAAGCACTTAATAGTTTAATAAACGAAGAAACACCTTTTGAATCCGTAAAAGAAATATTTGAAAATAAAATAACCCAACTGGATAAGAATGAAGAAACTATATTATCGACTGCCGCTTTACTTGGGAACGAATTTGATGTAAATTTTTTAACTCTATTTACCGGTAAGAATGAGGGGTATCTTTCCCACATAATTGACAAAGGACTTGATCTTGGGCTCATTAAATTAGTTATTAACAATAAATATAGATTTACATATAATGAAATTTACAAACTTCTTAAAAGCAAGGTAGAAAACTCATCTGAATTGCACAGAAAGATAGGGGAATGGATAGAAATATACTACAGTGAAAAGATGGAAGAATTTTTATGGGACATCGCATATCATCTTGAATTATCCGATGATTCTTCGAAAGGAGCAAGTTATAACTTATGGGCAGGTGATGAAGCAAGGCTTATTTATGGTTATAATGATGCCGTGAAATATTATGAAAGGGTATTAAAATCAATAACCGATAAAAATGAAATCATTGCTCTTTATAATAATATTGTAATTACTTATTTCTTAATGAAAGATTATAAATCCTATGAAAAATTAATTTCCGAGCTGGATAAAAAATCCAAAAAAGAAAAAGAATGGGAAGCAATGACGACTTTCAACAAGGGACTATTTTGTATTATACGAGACAATAAAAATGATGCATTGTCTTATTTAGCCGAAGCAAATAATTTATACAGAGAAATAGACGATACTACTCTTTTAATAGAAAGTTGTCTAATACTTGGCGAATTACACAGGTCAAGAAGTGATTACGAGTGTGCATTAAAATATTTGGCGGAAGCATTTGAGCTATCCAAGAAATCACATAAAGACAAGTCAAAAGGCAGAAGTGTATTCCTTATGGGATGTATATTTCACGAGTTAAACAAAACAAAAGAAGCTTTTGAATGTTATTCGGAAGCAATTTCAATATTTAAAAACATTCATAGTAAACCATACTTATTAAAATCCATAATGAATGTATTAAATCTCCCGGGAGAATTCAGTTTATCGGTAAAAAAAGAGTACAAGACAATAGAAATATCTACTTGATAGTTTCCTACAACAAGCAAGTACCAGTTCATTGAAACCATATATAAAAAATTCAAGTAAGTCGGACGGTTGCTTTATATTTTTCTTTTGAAACTTATAGAGAGGAAAGTCCGGGCACCACAGAGCAGAACACCCTGCATCCCAGCATTTGTTGGGGGACAGGGGCGGTGAAAACCGACGGAAAGTGCAACAGAAACTATACCGTCCCGCAGCAATGCGAGACAAGGGTGAAACAGTGAGGTAAGAGCTCACTCGTTTTATCAGTAATGATAAAATGGGGTAAACCCTGTTCGGTGCAAGACCAATTAGAAAGCATGGATTGCTCGTCCTTTCTGTCTGGCAACAGGCAGGTATGCTTTCGGGTAGGTCGCTTAGATAAATAATCGTCAGTATGTGCAAACGTACTAACAGAACCCGGCTTATAGGCTTACTTGAGTTTTGAAAAAGAGGGGGGAAAATGCCTTTAGACGACATATTAATTTCACAAGCAATAATAGACAAATATGCAAAAAAATTAGTATCTGCATTGAACATAGATGTTGCTATCGCCGGCGCAGGACCTTCCGGCTTAGCCGCTGCATTTTATATTGCTAAAAAGAAGAAAAAGGTGGCAATTTTTGAACGGCACCTATCAATAGGCGGCGGTATGTGGGGCGGCGGAATGATGTTTAACGAAATTGTGGTGCAGGAAGAAGGGAAAAAAATATTAGATGAATTTGGAGTCCGGACGGAAAAATGGAAACAAGGATACTATACGGCAAGCTCCATAGAAACCGTGTGCAGTCTGGGAAATGCTGCTATGAAAGCAGGAGTAGAAATATTCAACTTAATATCCGTGGAAGATGTAATGCTGCAAAATAAAAAAGTAACCGGACTGGTGCTAAACTGGAGCGCTACACAGATAGCTAATCTTCATGTTGACCCTTTGACAATAAGGGCAAAATTCGTTATAGAAGCAACAGGACACCCTACCGAAGTATTGAAATGCATAGAGAAAAAATCAGGTATGAAATTACAAACACCTTCAGGACGCATAGAAGGAGAACGACCAATGTGGGCTGATGTCGGAGAAAAATCGCTTATTAAAAATACAAAAGAAGTGTTTCCCGGCGTATGGGTAACCGGAATGGCGGCAAACGCCGCTTATGGCTCACCCCGTATGGGACCTATATTTGGAGGAATGTTATACTCGGGTAAATATTGCGCAGAACAAATTCTTAAAAGATTGAAATAGCTTAAACCTCTTTTAACAACCGTTTTATTATTTCCACAGTAGTTATGTTATCTGCTTCAGCATGAAAATTCGGAATAATGCGGTGTCTTAAAACGGGTATCGCCATATATTTTACATCTTCTATTGAAGGAGTATATCTACCATCGAGCGCGGCGCAAGCTTTTGCCCCGAGAATCAAATACTGGCTAGCGCGGGGACTAGCGCCCCAAGCAATCCAATCATTTACATATTTAGGAGCTTCAGGATTCGGTCTTGTAAGATTGACAAACTTTACGACAGAGTGAATAAGCTTATCCGGAACAGGAATTTTTCTTATTAATTTTTGCAATTCCAATATACTCTCCATACCTAATACTTTTTCGATAACAGGTACATATTGTGAAGTTGTAGTTTCAACGATTTTACATTCTTCTTCCATTGTCGGATAATTAACTTCTATTTCGCACATAAATCTATCAAGTTGGGCTTCAGGTAGAGGATATGTACCTTCCTGTTCTATTGGATTTTGAGTGGCAAGAACAAAAAACGGATGTTCCAATTTATAAGTAATGCCGGATGCCGTAACATTATATTCTTGCATTGCTTGTAACAAAGCTGATTGGGTTTTGGGCGGGGTACGATTAATTTCGTCAGCAAGGACTATATTTGCAAATACAGGACCTTTTACAAATCTGAAAACACGTTTTCCACTAACGGCATCCTGTTCAATTATATCCGTACCTGTTATATCCGAAGGCATAAGGTCAGGAGTAAATTGAATACGGTTGAATTTTAAAGAAAGAGCAGATGCAATAGTGTTTACGAGCAAGGTTTTTGCTAAACCCGGCACTCCCAATAAAATACAGTGTCCCTGTGAAAAAAGGGCAACTAAAATCTGGTTTATTACATCATCTTGCCCTACAATACATTTTTTAAGCTCCGCAATAATTTGTTTTTTGGCGGCAACAAGCTTCTCAACATATTCAATATCATTCATTTTTACAAGAATATAACTTTAATAAATATTGTCAAATGAAATAAAACTGAATTACTTGTTGTAATTGCGCTTAAATGAATATATGAAAAAAAGTATTGACAAATTATATATCCAAGCTTAAAGACTCTTTGTTTTACAATATGCTTTAGGAGATAAGATAAGATAAGATGAGATGGATTATAATTAGTATTTTAATAAATACAATAGTTTTTGGATTACAAGCAAAAGCCATAAATCAAAATCAGAAGATTCCCAACAAACTTTTAGATAAAACAACAACCCTCACGCTCATCAATAAATCAGTGCAGACAATTCCTCAAGAAATAAATTATCAGGGTTATCTTGAGAAAAAAAGTGACACATTGGGTTTAGACATTATGGGAAATTTCAGTATGACATTTACTCTATACAATGATTCTACTACAGGAAGCGTTTTATGGAATGAAACTCAAACAAGTGTACCGGTTATTAAAGGGATATTCAATGTTTTACTGGGGAGTATCAATCCCATCCCCACATCTATATTTACAGGAACTCCTTTGTGGCTTGAAACACAGATAGACAGCCAGATCTTATCGCCGAGAAAAAAATTAGTAAGTACTCCTTATGCAATGAGAGCAGAACATTCAACTTATGCAGATACCGTTAAATATGCGTTTATCCGTTCAACTTATGTACTTATGGACTCAACCAGCCCCTATTTTTGGCGAATTGATAGACCAGATACGAATAATTGGCATCAATATATAGCGCCTAATCCTGACAGCATCCCACAAGGAATAAATTCAGCGCTTAGAATCAAGTTGGATCCCGTTAATAACAGAACAAGTGGATGGGAAGGATTAGGAGTTGTGGTATCTTATAATGGGTTTGACACATTGCCGGATGGAACTCCTGTTCAAGACTATCAAGCCGGTAGTGTGTGGGGAGAACTTTGGGGACATACAGCTCCCTGTCAAGCATTTGAGGGGGGCATGATTTCCTACACAAGTGATTCAATTTATGGTGGTCCGGTAAAAGGTCTACGTGGTTGGGTAGACTTACGAAATGGCAAGGTAGGAGATTTAACCACAGTAGGCGTATTAGGACAATCATATAATAAAGGAAATGGTTCCCAGTATGGTGGATTGTTTCAAATTGGAACTGGAAACAATTCTGGGCGTGGATCAAAATACGCAATAAAAGGAGAAGCGACTGGCTTGTCGAGTGGTACTATGTCTGCCGGAATATTTACAATGAGTTATGATACATCCGTAGAGAATCAAAATGGATACGGAGTAAATATTAGAGCATCCGGGATGGGAAAAACTAATATTTATGGAGTAAAAGCAACATCAAGTTGCACAGTTTCAACAGGTGGAGTAGCATATGGTGGGCATTTTATTTCAGACAGCATTGCCTTATTTTGTAGCACCTCAACAAGAAGTAAGAACTATGCAGGATATTTTGCAGGAAACGTAAAAGTAAATGGCAATTTAATTGCAAATAATAATTTAATATTATCTAATGACGAACTTTTACTATCAAATGAAAACAATAATGATATAATATTATCCGATAAAACTTATTTTAGAATATCCGGACCTACTCAAACTTTTTCAATTAATGGTTTTGCACCTATAACTGCAAATAAAGTAATTATAATATACAATTCCACTAATCAAAATATGATAATTAAGAATAATAGTGGAATAAATCCAGTCAATGGAATATATACATTACGAGGTACAGACATAACCACCAATGGTTCAGGTAGCGTAACTCTTGTATATGACGGGACTGAACAACGGTGGATTGTGACAAATTGGCAAGAATAAATACCCCAACCCTAAGAATTGTTTTTTTCTAAACAATTCTTAAATCGTATATATTTTCGTTATATTATTTCAGTATTGTTAGCTTGTTGGATATCCTATAGTTGTCAATTTTAAGAGTATAAAAATAAGTCCCCGTATTTACTTTGTTGTTATGATTATCTTTTCCATCCCATTTCACAGTATAACAACCTGCTTTTTTGTATTCGGTTACAAGCGTTGTTATTTTTTGTCCTGACAGATTATAGATTGCAATATTCACATCTGTGTTGTACGGAAGTTCATAGTTGATTTCCGTTGAATTTATAAATGGGTTAGGATAATTATACAATTTTTTATTGGAGGCAATACTCTTCGATTTTTCCTCTACTCCATAGGTTGAGTAGTAAATCTGCAAACTATTCATAGAAGAGTGCAATGTTCCGATTGGATAATTTATGTACCCATCAAGAACTCTAGGCGAGCTTGTAACAAATGCGCGACTATAAACCGAACCTGCATTTGAACCATTCCATTGAATTTCAAATATAAGATTATCCGTTCCGTTATACTTAAAAACACTATCAAATGTCAAAGCCGTCCATTGATTATACATGCATTGGAAATCTAAAGTATCTCTATGCATAACTAAAAAAGGCGTATCGACATAATTGCTAGCAAAAGAGTCTGTCAATTCCGATAAAGATGTATGGATAGCATAGAGGTTAAAATTGTAAAAACTTGCATTCAAGTAGTTAGAATCATTGCAAAATATAGCTATTTGATTTACTTTTACTGAATCCGCCGGCATTTCATTTTTAAGCACCAGAACCTGGTACCTTAGGTTAAAGTTTCAAGAACCGCAAAAAGGTTTATTCAAGGATAGCGTACCGGTATCGCCAATTGCAACATATTCAGCACTAAGCGGTGCGGATAAAAGTAATGCTAAAAAAAGGTTTTTCATAATTCTCCCTCCTGCGATATTTTATATTAAAATATAATGAAGTCAAGAGAATAAAATTATGGATTAAGATTGTAATTTAGCTTTACCTAACCAAATGTGAGTATTGGGCAAATATTTTGATTATGTAATTCAATTTCTCTTCTGTCATCCCCGGATATACACCAATCCAAAAGAGATTGTTCATTGCCAAGTCTGTATTTTTCAATGAGCCTGCAAGTCTATATTTTATCACTTCATAAGCAGGTTGTTTTGTCAGGTTTCCCCCAAAAAGCATCCTCGTAGCAATCTTATTTTTTTCCAGATAATTTACAATATCTGCTCTCGAAAATGGAACATTTTCTTTTATTAGAATAGGGAAACCAAACCAACTAGGTTCAGAATTTTTTGTTGCTTGTGGGAGAAGAAAATATTTTTCATATTTTTTTAATTTTTCAGCGAGGAATTTGAAATTCTTTTTTCTTATTTCAATAAAAGAAGGCAATTTTTTTAACTGCTCTACTCCTATGGATGCTTGCATATCAGTAATTTTAAGATTATATCCAATGTGGGAATAAATATATTTGTGGTCATAGCCAACCGGAAGTTTCCCAAATTGCCAGTCAAATCTTTTTCCACAAGTTTTATCATTGCCGGGTTCACACCAACAGTCTCGTCCCCAATCCCTGAAAGAAACAATTATTTTTTTCAATAATGGGTCATTTGTTAAGACCGCGCCGCCCTCTCCCATTGTAATATGATGGGCAGGGTAAAAACTGCAAGTTGATATATGCCCAAATGTTCCGGTATATTTATTTCTAAATTTCGTACCTAACGCATCACAATTATCTTCAATAAACCATAAATTATGTTTTTTTACTATTTCCATAATTTTATCAAGATTAGACGTATTACCCAATGTATGGGCAACAAATATTGCTTTAGTTTTTTTTGTTATTGCTTTCTCAATTTTATCTACTTGAATGTTATATGTTTCTAAATCCACATCAATAAAAACCGGGATAAGATTATTCTGAATAATTGGATTTAGTGTCGTAGGAAATCCACAGGCAGTAGTGATAACTTCATCGCCTGTTTTTAATCTCCTTTTTCCTAATTTAGGAGAAGTTAAAGCAGAAACCGCCAAAAGATTAGCCGAGGAACCGGAATTAGTCAGAAGGCAATATTTTAATCCTAAAAATTGTGCAAATTTTTTCTCAAATGTTGATGCATATCTTCCTGCTGTAAGCCAGAAATCAAGAGAAGCATCTACCAGATTAACTATTTCTTTTTCGTCATAAACTCTTCCGGCATAATTAATTCTTGTTTTTCCGGGAACAAATTTTTCCTGATTTCTTAGTTTGTATAGTTTTTTTACCTTATCAAAAATCTCTTGTCTAAGTTTTTTCTCGTTCATTATTTAAAACTTTATTTGACAGGATTAACAGGATTTTTATTTAAGAATCTTTCTTTCCGTTTGTATTCTAAACTCTCTTTCCCAAAGTTTAACAACAACCCAACATCCAACCCAGTTGCTGTTAAGTAGTTAACTAACTGTACCTCAAACTTTTTATTCAATCCTTCGACTGCTTTTAATTCCACAATTATATTATCCTCCACTACTAAATCTGCCATATATTCACCAACAATAGTCTCCTCATAATACACCTTTATTGATTTCTCAGATTCCACTTTTAAATTATATTTCTTTAACTCAATCAGCATAGCATTTTGATATACTTTCTCAAGGAATCCGAAGCCAAGAGTATTATAAACTTTAAATGCTGCGCTTAATATATTGTTTGTTATATTTTCGTATTTCATCAAATTATTTTTGTATTAAACTAATCCTGTAAATCCTGTCATTGTATTAAATCTTTTACTATTTTTCTTTTCCTTTATTGTCCTCGGTTTCATCAAAATTAATCTTTTCTCTGACAACAACATACGGTTTTTTACGCACTTGAGAATGGATAGCGCCAACATATTCGCCTATTATTCCAAGGAAAAAAAGTTGAATTCCCGCAAAAAACAGAACCGCCATAATCAAGGCAGATACAGCAGGAATCTGCGCATGCCAAAAGAACAATTTGAGAATAAAATATACTATTGCAGTCATAAAACTCAATCCTGCCAACCCCATTCCTATAAAAGTACAAAACCTAATTGGCTTAATGGAATAACTAATAATTGCATTAATGGCAAAATCAATAAGATAATCCATATCGCTTTTAGATTTGCCTTTTGGCCTTTTTCCTCTTACGTATTCAATGCCAATCTGTTGAAACCCGATTGATGTTATTAGACCCCGGGTGTATGGTTTGTGGTCGTCCAGTTTAATCAGTTCGTTAACAACTTTACGGTCTATCAAGGAAAATCCGCCCACATTTAACGGTAGATTTTCCCGGGATAAAACATTACAGAACCAATAAAAGAATCTACGCATAAAACGCATAAAGAACTTATCCCCGGTTTTTTTTCTTATACCATAGACCACATCAAATCCTTCTTCCCAGTATTTTATAAAAGTATTAATTAATTCGGGAGGGTCTTTTAAGTTTGCTTCAAAATTAATTACTGCATTTCCGGTTGCATAGGTATAGCCAACCATTGCGCTTTTCAAGGGACCAAAATCTTTGGAATATGACAAAATTTTTATTTTCTTATCGTTAGCGGCAATATCTTTCAAAATAGAAAGGGTTTTATCGGTACTACAATTATCCATAAATATATGTTCGTATTCATAAGTATTTTTCAAATCAACAAATATTTCTTTAATTTTTTCATACACATCTCTAATGGTTTCCTCTTCATTATAACAACTGGTAATAACTGAAATCTTTTTCATATGTCTTTATGTCTTAATATCCTCCATACTAAAGAGAACAACCAAATTTACATTTATAGGATATCTTCTATTTTGTCAATATAAAGCTTACATCCTTGTTAGACAAGAAAAAATTGTAGCCATTGTTTTGGGGGCAAAAAACTTTGGTAATAGCGCTATTACCAACCGGGATCATCCAATAGATTACATATTTTACATATATCCGGAGAATCGCATTTAGGATCTATAAGTTGTTTTCTCATATTTACCAGCATTGGATGGTTAAGCAAGATATTCGGTTCAGTTTTAAATAAGTTACTATTTGGTCCTTTCAATGTCTCCCCTATACCGCAACAAATTACTACGTTTCCCAACATATCACACATTATACGCTGCCACAACTGTGGACAAAGTTTTTTTACTGTTCCGGAATTGACCGTTGAATGCCATGAACAAAATCCCGGCAAAACATCTTCCGCTCTGCGGCGGAATTCCAAGTAGGCAGGATCGGTATTCCTAATTACCTCTTCCGGTTTTGGATTCAAACCTATTGGACGATACATCAAAAAGTGCAAACCACGACATCCGGTATCATGGACAAAACGAGCTGTTTCCAGAAGCTTGTCAGGCATTTTCTCTACCATACTCCGCAACAACATAATGCTTGTATTTACGGGAAAGGTCCTGTTAATTTTTGCAAGATCACGTTTCATAACTGTTTGATTTTCATTATAGAGGGAAACTTCTATTCGTGAAACTCCGGCATTTTTCAAATCAGCAATACGGTCAGCAAGAAGCAACCCATTCGTAATTATGTTGGTAATATGTCCCCGTCTTGTAAGATACGCAACAATACGGTCCAAATCTTCAACCAATAATGGTTCGCCCCCCTGCAATTCAACCAACAAGCAATTTGCAAATAATGGATTAGTGAAAATACGTTGAACCTTCTCAAGATTGGCATCGTTTTCTAACAATCTACCATTAGTTTCCCTGAGGATTTTTGCCGCTCCGCAATATCCACAATTGAGGTTACATCTCGAAGTTAATAAGAGTGCACCAATTTGTGGCGTATACCGTCGCACAGACATCACCGTCTTCCTCTTTAGACAGCGATATTTTATATAATTCCAAACTTTAGGTGCCGTTTGTAACGAGCGTATTTTTTTTGACATCTCAATATATAACGAAAAGTTCGACATCAAAGTTTTCCTTTTTTTAAGTTCTTCTGTCATATTATTTTATAATTCGGCTACCAGCCCGGATCTCCTAATAAATTACAGGTTTTACAGATATCCGGTGGTTCACATCCGGGGGATAGAAGTTGTTTACGCATATCCAACAAGGTAGAATGATTAAAAAGAATATCCGGTTCACTATGAAAAAGGTTACTGTTCTTTCCCTGTAGCATCATATCGGTGCCACAACATATTAGCATATTTCCCAGCATATCGCAACTGATACGTTGCCACAACTGCGGGCAAAGTTTCTTCACAGTTTTTGTCTTAATCACTGCCGGCCAGACACAAAACTCCGGCAACGCATCTTCCATCATGTGACGGAATTCTATATAGGCAGGATATGTATCGGTGATTATTTCTTTAATATCCGGATCTACACCTAACGGTCGATACATAAAGAAACGCAGGCTAAGACATCCGGACTTATATGCGAAACGTGCCATATCAAGAATTTTATCAGAATTTTTTTCTATTGCACTTCGTAATAGCACAATACTTGTATGTACAGGAAAAACTTTATTAATTTCTTCGAGTTCATTTTTCATAGCCGACAGGTTTTCATCATATAGAGAGATACTGATTCGTGAAACTCCGGCACGTTTCAACTCCACAATGCGTTCATTCAATAATAACCCATTAGTGATAACATTCGTAGTATGTCCACGTTTTGCCAGATAAGCAACAATATGGTCCAGATCTTGTACCAATAGAGGTTCTCCTCCAGATAGATCAACAAATATGCAGTTCGCGAATAATGGGTTTGCAAAAATACTCTTGACTTTTCCAAGAGTTGCTTCACTTTCACGCCAGTTCACTTTTCCTTCCCGGAAGATTTTTGCCGAATTGCAGTACCCGCAATTTAGGTTGCATCGCATAGTGAGAAACAATGAGGCAATCTGGGGTGTATACCGCCGCACGGACATCAAAGCCTTTCGCTTTAAAAAACGATACTTTATGTAATTCCAAACTTTGGGTGTCGCCTTTAACAGGTGTATTTCTTTTGACATTTCAATATAATATGAAAAGCGTGACATTATATCTTCTTTTTACCCTTTATTTTTTATTTTCAAAATTTATAAAACTTTTTAAGCCGTTCGGCATCATTATTCAAGACATCTTCGGGAAATAATCTATGTTTAACGATTTTACAATCCGCACAGATATCGCAGACATTTTTAGCTCCGTCAAGCATCTCGCGTCTAAAATGTTGAAACTGTTTACCATTCCATATTTCGCATACAGACTGGTTATTGCAATCGCCCATAATAGTTGGATATATAATAGAATAACAAGGGACTACTTTCCCGTCCGGATTAATTTGCAGGGTAAAAAAGGGTTGTGGACAAATTTGAACTTCCGATACAGGCAATCCGAACTGAGTAAGTTTGAGATTCTTATTTTTTAACAAGTGTTTATAGTCTACATAGGGAAAGATGGGACCAACATGTTCAATTGCAATAGTATCGCAAATATCTCCAAAAATTTCGTAAAATCTTTGTTCCTCGTCCTTGCTACCTATCGCACAATCTATAATTTTAATATATACTTGGGTATTGCCTTTATTTTTAAAAAAATATTTCAAGTTCTCGACCAAGTTTTCAAAATCTACATTTACCTTGCATATTTTTTGATATTCTTTTTTTGTTGTTCCTTGTAAAGACACAACTAATCTTGATAACCCGGCAGAGATGAGAGAATCTGACAGTTTAGGAGTTAAAAGTGATGCATTCGTAAGAATCTCTACTCTATTTGCAATATTTTTCGAAACTGCATATTTAACCATACCTGTTATATTTTTATGTAAAAGTGGTTCTCCCATTCCTACAAAACGCAATGTTTTTAATTTGTTTGGGAATAGAGCAATGTCGTCTATACATTTTTTGTATAAACCAAAATCCATTATATTTTTATCTGAAATAAACCCCCGTTTCTTCTTATCCACTGAAAAAACGCAATAATTACACTTAAAATTGCAAGCATAGATTGGAAATATCTGCACCAAAATAGGAGTATCCAGAGGAAGGACTTTTGCTAATACTGTTCTTTTTCCCCCGGGTGCTTGTCCGCTAATATTTCTGGCTTTCAATATATAACTCCTTTAAATTTTATGATTTTTATACATATTTCCTATACATTTCGTGAACTTTCACCAAATTATCAGGACAAAAATCATGCCACATAAGATAACCTACGTCCTCCGGAGAAAGCCCTTTGTTTTCAGGAATAAATGTACCATGGAGAAAACATTTATATAAAATAGAAATAAAATGTCCTCTTATATTGTGTTCAGGAATTATAACCTGGTTTAATGCTATTGGAGTCGTATTAAAATCCATATCAACACCTATTTCGGTTTCAGCCACCTTTTTAACTCTTGTTTCCAATGTTTCCTTAAATCTAACAATTCCGCCCGGCAAATGCCATCCTTTTCCACAATATTTATCATCTCTCCATGATAAAAGTGTACGTTTATTTTCATCTTTTATAAGAAGGTCAACGTTAACCAAAGGAGTTGTCCTGCTGATGTAAAAGAACAATTCTTCGGGCAAACCCGTTGATGGATTTAAAGTTTGTTTATCCAGAATTGCTATAGCATCCGAAATGTTCAAGTCCCCTCCTAATTATTCCGTTGGACTTTCTTTTTCAATGTTTATCCGTTTGTTTGTCAAAATGTATTTAGCTTCGCACTTAAGCGTATCCAGAGAACTAAATTGTGGCATATAACCAATACGGGAAGCTTGATCATTAGTTGAGTAGTAATTACTTTTAGGACCGGTAGCGCTGACATTCTGCGAACAATGTCGGTTTTCATATTTCAATCCGTATTCCGAGACGAAGTAATCAAGAATTTCCTGTTTTGTTACCGGATGAGAACTATTTACATCAAAAGCAAAGTTTAGGTTTCCGGCAGCAATACATTTCACAATCATTACAAAAAGGTCTTTAGGGTGAAGATAATCACGGACAATATTTGTATTATCGGTAATAAGGATTTTTTTATTCAGGATAGCTTCCATCAAATCCGTGATAAAATAGCCATCTTCAAGGTTTATAAACCTGCTAAAGTAGGAAAAAATCCGCAGGTCAATTATCCTGAGGTTACTATGGGCACGATGTTTTGCCTCGGCATTGATTCGTGCAATACCATAATAATCCTCCGGGACAATATGATTAACAGGAAGATGATTAACGGAATTTTCTCCCGCCGGAGTAGAAAACCCAATGCCATATACAGCTCCACTACTTAGACTGATGTATAATGCAGCAGGATTTTTATTTTGCAAATATTCAATGGCAATGTTATCAAATTTTTCGGTTACTGTAAAGTATCTTGTAAAATCACAATTATTTTTATTTCTTGTTTCCACGCCAACGCAATTGATGATTACATCGTAAGAAAAAGACGAAAAGAGGTTGTAGTCGGTACAAATAGTATAATTTACATTTTTAGGTTTGTTGATTGCGTTCAAAAAATTTTGAAGTTTATCTTCCGAACGCGTAAAGAGATGCGAGTGAAAATCGTTACTTTGGAGAAACTGATTAATCAAACCTTTAGCAACATGAGACGTAGCGCCCATAATGACAATATTCATTTATACACACTCCTCTCGAATTATGATAATATCACAGTGACTTATTAAACGGAATTTCCGTTATATCTTCGCTCGTAAAAACGTCCGTATATAGAACCGGCAATGGTTTATTATATACCTTATTCACTATATATTTATTAATAAAATTTCTATCTTCAGCGATAAGGCAAGTATCAACATATTCGCCAAAATATTTAATATTCAAACCTGTTTGAATGATTTCCCGCAAGGATTGCTTAAAAATGTTACCCAAGGAAACAAAAATATACTGGCAGGGCAAAACATCACCATACTGAGTAACGCAGACCATCCCCTTTACAGCCGTGCATCCCAAGTTAAGTCCATAAGCAGGCGTTAAGTGGTTGAAAATCTTATGCTTCTTTTCCATATCCTTTACATAATCAAAATCTTCACGATTAATCAATACGTCAAAATTTCCTTGCCATGCTCCAACGGGCTTTGCAAAAGTCAAAAAAACGCCAATATCTCTACTGTTAAAATACTTGATAAATTCAATAAGTTCATCGGAATACAAGCGCTGCTTGGTTACCACAGTGCTTACAAAAACCGCTAACCCGGCTTTACGTGAGGCTTCAACTGCCTGAAGCGCTTTTGTATGTGACCCTTTTCGTTGGCGAAAAGAATCATGTTCTTCAGGATTAAGGCTGTCAATACTAATCTGAATTCTATCAACTCCTATGGCTTTCAAATGTTTTGCGCGTTTATCATCAAGTAACCAGCCATTAGTAACACTGTTGATATAGAACTTTTGTGGGTCAATCGCCTCGACTATTGCATCATAATCTTTGTTGACAAAAGGCTCACCCCCATTGATCTCAAAGCGGGCGAGTCCCAGTTCATCGGCTTGTCGTGCTAAATCTTTGACTGCTTCGGGTGTCATAATACGACGATTGCCTATTCTTTGTCCCTGCAAACCTTTTATTGAACAATGTTGGCAAGTCATATTACAGCTATAATTGTATTGTATCTGAACTATTGCAATACTTTCGCCACGCCGAACTTTTTCATCAAACTTAAGGATTTTTTCATAAACGTAGGGTTTTTCTTTTTTTAGAAGACTTCTTTTGTTATTCTCGTCCTTTGAATTTACCGTTTGTATAATCATAAAATCGTTAAATATGTCTTATTTTTCTATAGGTTTTACAATCATATTTGCTTTAAACTCTTTTCTATTTAAAAATGGCCATAGGTCTTCCATAGGTTTTGAAACTATTTTGCCATTCGACTTAATTTCTGATGATATTTTAGGTTGAGTTAAGAAATCAGGGTTTACGATAACTTCACATATAACCGGTCCATCATAATTGAGCATCGTGTTAATTTTTTCTTCCATCTTATCCTGATTATTTATTTTAAATGTTTTTAATCCATAAGCGTTTGATATTTTTATTGTATCCGGCAATGTTAAGCCACTGGAAGGGTCGCAAGCTACCAGATTGCCATTAAAATATCTATTTTGAGTAGTTCTGATTGATGCATAAGCATTATTATTTAAAACAAATAATTTTATTGGCAGTTGATATCTTTTCAATAATTCCAATTCCTGAATGTTATGTTGAAGTCCCCCATCCCCTATTAAACAAATAGTTCTTTTTTTGCCACTCGCAATACAAGCACCAATACTTGCAGGTAGTCCAAATCCCATTGCCCCTAATCCCGGAGAATTAAAAACTCTTTGACCTTTTTTTACTTTAAAAGCTTGTAAAGTTATTTCACTACAAC
Source organism: bacterium (assembly GCA_041649255.1). Classification (NCBI taxonomy): domain Bacteria; species bacterium. The sequence goes on along the minus strand of JBAZNK010000007.1, from coordinate 103,028 downwards.
TACCTGAACTTCCCGGAATAATCACATCGTTATTAGTTAATAATTTTGATAATGTTTCAACTAATGCATAAGTATTTACATATCCTTTTTCTTTTTTCGACGCTCCGCCTGAGGTAGACGGATGTTCCATATATTCAGATAGGACAACCGGGTACTTTTTCTTCCAGTTTTGACATCTTTTGAGCCATTTTGAAGTATCTATCTTTATTTTATTACTCTGTTTTATAAGAGCATTCAAGAAAATTCCTGCATCAATATTAAAAGCAATATCAATTTTAGTCGTTACTTTATTTATTTCATTTTTATCAATATCAACAATAACTTTTTTAGCTCCTCTGGCGAAGTTATTATAACTAAAAGCTATTTGTCCCACATCCAAGCGGGCACCGATACAGATTATTAAATCTGCATTCTGTTGAGCGAAATTAGCTCCTCTTTGGCCAATAGAACCGGGTCTACCAATATACAAGTCGTTATCTTCAGGTAAAATATCTAAAGCTCTCCATGTAGTTAGAACGGGGATCTGTAAAATATTTATAAGTTTCCGAAATTCTTCTATCCCATTAGCAAGCCTTACTCCGTTTCCAACAAGTATTACCGGTCTTTCGGATTGATTTAATAATCGGATTGTTTCGGTTGTTTTCTGTGTAAAATCTTTGACAGACAAGTCACCGCTCCGCCTAAGGCGGATTCCAAATGTCTCCTCCAAACAAAAGGAGGACAAGTGTCCTACCACTTTTGTCGATTTAAACCCAATTAATTTATTTTCATCAATAATTGCCCCTTGCACATCTAAAGGTATATCAATCCATACAGGGCCAGGGCGTCCTTCTTTTGCTAAATAAAAGGCTTTTTCAAGATGAAATTTTATTTCATCAGGTTTCATAACAGTAACTGCATATTTAGTAATCGGTTTCACTAATGAAATAATGTCTACTTCCTGAGGTCCCATTTGACGAACACCTTTCCCAACAAGCAAGTCCGATCTTTTAACTTGACCGGAAATAATAAGCACAGGGACAGAATCAATCCACGAAGCAACAACCCCGGTAATGGCATTAGTTCCTCCGGGACCGGTAGTTACAAGAGCTACCCCTATATTATTTGTATATTGACTATAAGCGTCTGCAGCAATAGCAGAGGCTTGTTCATGCAAATTGGCAATAAATTTCAATTTCCGATTTTTACCTAAAGAATCGACGAGATGCATACATCCGCCCCCGGGAAGCATAAAAACATATTTTACGCCAATACTTTCAATAAAATTGAAAACAAAATCCGAAAGTTTGCTTAATTTTTTATTCATTTGTTGTCAATAAATCTAAAATCTCAGGTAAAGTTAATTTCGCATTATTCCACGGTTGAGAGACCAGATACGATTTTATTCCTAATTTCTTTGCACCTTCAATATCATCGGTTTTATCATCAATAAAAAAATCCGCTTTCCCGAACCATTTCAAATATTCTATTTTATCTTTATCATAGCTTGGCATATATACTTTTGGGCGAGCGGATGGTATAAAACTGACCGTTCTAATCCATTTCCCAAAATAGCACAAAACCCATTCCACTGCCGCAGAAACCGTATGAGTTGGTCTTCCGGTTAATGCTATATGTCTGAAGTTCTCACCGTATTTTTCAAACCACTTTATTACTTTTTTGTCCGGTTTCATATTTCTTGCTTTATCAGAGTTTCTGTATTCATCCAGCAGTTTAAAGTAATCTTCTTTTTTTAGGTTTAACAATTCATTCGGTGGATTACTTGTCAGATTTTTATAACTTAAGTGACATCCCCGATTCGACGGCAGCCAGATATTTTCGAACCAGGATTTCATCAAATCATTAAGTACATCATCAACATCCCATATAATTGTCTTCACTTTTAATTTATACCTATAAATTCAAACTACTCTATCCAATAGCTTAGGAAGGTTTTACGGTTCTTATTTTTTAATATTGTTTTGTCCGTATAATAAGAATCATCCTTATAATGTGTAGATGAGATTTCTTCAATTATAGCGCCTGTTTTTGTGGTAAAACTATGTTTTACGTCACGTTTTATCGTTATAATTTCCCCCGAACCGTATTTTTTTTCTTTTCCGTCAAGACTCAACAAAATATCCCCATAAATAACGACAAAAGTTTCTTCTTTTTCTTTATGATATTGTTCAGGGTGTTTTTGATTAGGCAGAATAATAATTAATTTTTTACAATATTCCCGGTTAACCACCGTAGTCATAGTAATTCCGTATTCATCAAAACGGTCAATTCCGTAGGGATGAGAAATTTCCAAATCCGTTTGACCGGGAACGACTACTTTTCCTTTCTTTAATAATTTCTTTACCTTCTGCACAATTGAATAAATTTTTTCTCTTGTTTCCGTTAGTTTGACATTTTCAGACATTATTGGCTCATTAGCATTAAAATTCTTTTTTGCATTAAATTCGGTATACTTTGACATATCATTGGCAACCACTTGATTATCCTGATTAGGAAATGCAAAAAACGTATTTGATAAATCTATCTTCTCACCTTTCAAAATTTTCTTACTCGCAAAAACGCCACGTTTAAATTGTCTAACGTCTGCCAATTCCTTTTTAGTAAATTTCGCTCTCTCACCACAAATACCGCATATTTGAAGAGCTAAATCGGCAGACTCCAGCCATTTTGAAATTTGTTCAGGAGTTGATGAATAAGCGTTTTTGGGGAATTCTTTTGCAACAACGGTAACGTGCCTTTCAAATACGCTCGCCCCTTTAGCTATCGCAATTTTTATGGAATCAATATTATCAGGGTCTTCATGGGTTGAAAAACCAATTGGTATATTGGGATATCGTTTTACGAATAAATCAATTTGATTTAATTGTAAGTTTTCTGCCTTCGTAGGATACTCTCCGACACAATGCATAATTGCCAATTGTTTTCCTCTATGCTTGAAAAAACTTACTACTTTATCAATTTCATCCAGAGATACCCCGGCTGTTGAAGCAATAATCGGTTTGTTCGTTTTAGCAATTTTTTCCAATAAAAACCAATCTGTAAAAGAACAACTGCCGATTTTAATAATATCAAATTTATGTTTTTCTATCAAATCAACTGAATTTTCGTCAAATGGAGTGCAAATTGAGACAAATCCAAGATTAGTAATTTCATCTTTTAGTTTTTCAAGTTGATTTTCATTCAGGCGGGCTTCTTGAAAACGTTTGACGTATTTTATGTCGGTTTTCGTTTTAAAATCCGGATGGATAAAAGTATCTAAATGTCGATACTGAAGTTTAAATCCAAATTTGAAGCCTCTGCCTGAAAATTTTTTGCTGACCTGATATATTTCTCTAATAATTTTTAAGCCATGTTCAACGTCTCCAATATGGTTATTAGCCATTTCAAAAACAAATAAGTTATTAAAAATAGTATCCATTTTTTTATCTGTAATTAAATGATGTTCGTTTTCTATTTTTGTGGCAGATAAATTAATTTTCACCCTGCTTTAAGGAGTTATTTAAAAAATCTTTATACCATTCGATCGTCTTTTTTAATCCGTCATCCAAATTGTATTGGGGTGTCCAACTTAAAATATCTTTTGCTTTTTTTGCGGACAAATATTGATGTTTTATTTCATTGGGAGCCTGATTTAAAATTTTGGGAGTTAGTTCGCTTCCCATAAGTTTTATAATTTTATTAACCAATTCCAAAACGGTTATCTGGATTTCATTGCTAAAATTAAAGGCTTCGCCCTGGATTTTCAATTTTTCCATTTTTTCAGCAAGTAGTAAATATGATTCTACGGCATCTTCAATATAAAAATAATCTCTGATAAGCGTTCCATCGCTTCTTATAATCGGAGATTCATTATTAAATACGGAACGAATTGTCCCGGGAACGATTCTATTAAAATTCAAATCTCCCCCACCATAAAAATTGCCACATCTAGTTATACAAACCGGAAGATTGTATGTATGATAATACGACTGCGAAACTAAATCCGTGCAACTTTTAGAGACATCATAAGGATGTCTGCCTTCAAGAGAGTTTTTTTCGTTATAAGGTAATTTTTCCTGGTCCCCATAAGCTTTGTCACTTGAAGCTACAATTATTCTTTTAACTAACGGATTTCTCCTGCAAGCTTCTAATATGTTCCAAGTTCCTTTTATATTTGACTCAAAAGTAGAAATCGGGTTTCTGTTGGCAGTTGTAACTATAGTTTGTGCTGCCAGATGAAAGACCGTATCAATTTCGTATTCGTTTATAGTACGTTCCAGAAGAAAATAATCTTCTACTTCTCCCCTGACAATATTGATTTTATCGTTAAATCCAGACCAATTTAAGTTTGATTTAGGGACTAAATCTCTTATTAACCCTACAACATTAGCCTCTTTTTCGACCAGAGCTTTAGTAAGCCAGGAGCCGAGCAACCCAGTGCATCCAGTTACAAAAACATTTTTATCTTTCCAAAAATTATTGTTCATTTCTTGTCTCTTGTGACTTTGTGGCATTGTTGTTTTCTTTTTATTTCCAAATTTTCCACGGTGGATTAGGGGATTTCCACAAATTATTTAGTATCCCGAGTTCTCTTTGCGTATCCACACATTGCCAGAACCCTTTGTGCATATATACCATTAACTCCCCACTTGAAGCTAATTTTTCCAGAGGTTCATTTTCGAGATAACAATTATCACCATCTTTCAGATAGTCAAAAACCTTCCTATTGAATACAAAAAATCCCCCGTTGACAAATCCTTCCCTGACCTGAGTTTTTTCGCTAAACTCGACTATTTGTTTTCCCTTTATAACAAGTTCCCCAAATCTCGACAATGGGTTCACACCCGTAATTGTGCCTATTTTCTTATGCGACTTATGAAATTCAAGAAGGTCTTTAACATTTATATTTGCCACACCATCTCCATAAGTCAGCATAAATACATCGCCATCAATATATTTTTTTATTTTCTTCACTCTCGAGCCGGTTTGCGCATCTTCGCCTGTTTCTGCAAAAGTAATTATCCAATCCTTTTCCTGAATTTGATTATGTATTTTAATATCCTTTTTACCTAAATTCAAAGTTATATCACTATTTATTGTTTCATAGTTAAGAAAATACTCTTTTATCATCCGACCTTTATATCCCAAACACAATATAAACTCATTAAATCCATAGTACGCATACGTTTTCATTATATGCCATAGAATTGGTTTCCCACCAATCTCCACCAAAGGTTTGGGAGAAGTTTCTGTCTCCTCTTTAAGTCTTGTTCCTCTACCGCCACATAATATTACTACCTTTGGTTTTAGCATTTTTAGAATATTATTTTGTTAAAAATTTTTGTCAAGTTTTCAATTTATTCCCTGCCACAAAGGCACAAAATCACGGAACAAGATTGCACAGAACAAAAAGACGCTGAGAACGCAGAGAAAAAATAATAAATAAAATTTAGAATTAACAAATAAATAAAAGAGTTTCCCCATAGAGAACAGAGAGGAAAAGCAAAGAAAGGAATTATTTTATGTTATTGTATATAATTTGGGCACGGGAATATTCTCTTTGAGCAAGGACTTGTTCCCCGTATCTTTCATAAATTTGTCCAAGTTGTAGATGTGCCCAAACGTTGTCTGTTATGTCGTATACAAATATGCTGTAGCCTATTTTTTTTACGGGTTTATATTTCCGAAGCCAGCCCAGAACATTATGGTCCATAAAATAGACGCCCGTTAGTTGAGTAACGCTTACGGCTAAATATTCTTTTTTGGGAGTCAAGGAGTTAACAGTTGCTCCCCTGTAATCAATAAGAGGGATGCTTATGAAACTCTGAAACCTTGGAATATAATACCCCGGAGGAGGAGTCCCAAAATAACAAAGTATGACATCACTTACATCTTCTTCTTTGAGAAAAGTCCCCAGCCTCTTTAAGTCCTGTCCCCAGTCAATATTACAATCACTCAGATATTTCCATCCATTATCAGGTCCGCCAATAAATTCATTAAAATACGCTAAATAATGGGGAAAAATCTTTACCTGAGAAAACACGCCCCATCCACAAAGAATAAAAAAAGCAACTAATCCTGCCTGTCGGCAGATGATTAATTTACATTGTTTGAAAACAAAATTTATAACGTTGCCTGCGCAAAGGAATAAGAAAGGATATATGGGAAGCATATATCTTAAGCCAAGTTGTTTGTTACTGAATGAAGAAAACAAAAAGAAGAAAATTATAGGAATATAGATAAAGTATATATCTTTATGTTTTCGGCAAAGCCATAAGCCACAGAAAATAAACAACAAAGACGGTATTGGTGTTTTCAGAAGAAAAGCGATAAGAAAATAATGTCGCCATCCGGTATTACTGTATTTCCCCATAAGAAATGATGCCCCGCCACTAATAGTATGCAACATTTCTTTATACCCATAAAAATATGAACCTATAGAAGTAAACTTATAAACTGCCGCCATAACAAAAAGACCAATCCCGACAGCTAAAAGGAGTGGGCGGAAGATACCTTTCAGGTTTCTTTCTTTTAGATAAAATATTACCCCGATAGCGATATATATTGGAAAAAGAAGAATACCGGAAAATTTAGCAACCATAGCTAATCCCGTACTGGCGCCCCAGAAAACGGCATTGAGCCAACCTGGTTTTTTCAGAAATTTCCAGAAGGTATATACAGCAAGGAATATAAACAGTGTTGCGCCCAAATCCGTAGTAATAAGGGAAGAATGTGTAATAATATTCGGGCAAAGTGCATAAAGGAACAAAGCAAATAATCCTGCCCCGGGGGCAAAAAGCTGTTTAGTCCATAAAAACAAAAGCAATCCAAGTATGCAGGAAAGTATAACTACGGGAATTCTTCCTATAAAAAGAATTGTATCCGCATCTATTTTATTATTATAAAGGAATGAGAGTCCATAACTCCATACATCGCTTGCATTCCAGGCTTCACGATTTACCGGGAAATCCAAATTTAAGAAAAGCAAAGGCAAAGCGCACAATTCTTCTATCAGGGGGGGGTGTCCCATATTTACGTTCATACGAAAGTCACCTGTTTTTAAATACGAGTATCCTATCGGCAAATGGGCGACTTCATCATAAGTTGCAGAGTTGTTTTTCATACTTAAAACTGTCTGGAGGAAAATAGAAAACAGAAGAATAGCAACAAGAACTATCTGGACACGTTTGTTGGCAGTCAGGCTAAAGTCAAATATTCTTTTTCTCATCTTTATAAACAAGTTACATTAAAGTGTTCCCAATGTCAAGGATGTAAAGTTTAAAACTGAGAAAAAAAATAGAACAGACAGATCAGAAAAAAAACAATACAGATAAGAAAAGATTTGCCACAAAGGCACTAAAGCACTAAAAACAGAGCACAAAAAATAAATTTAGCCACAGAACGGCACAGAAAAAATCTCTTCGCTCCGTTCAGGATAATAATATTAACAGAAAAGCAAAGATTAAAGAACGGAAAAACGCAAAAATTAAAGATTAGGAATGGTTTGAAACCATTTCCTACAAATGGAATAATAGAGAGGAACATGTGCTTCCAACTATCCAATATTTTGATATTTTAGAGATGAACGGATAAAAAATGAGCAAACCTCAGAAGTAATTTTCCCCGTAAAGCTTTTTCTGTAAAATTTTATTGACAAACAAAAGCGTATCAGGATAATGGCTCTAATTTAGTTGTAGACAGGGAATTTTTTAATGAAACTTAAAAAACATTTTATTCCTATTTTTCTTATCGTAGGGCTTGGCATCTTTATATATGCAAACTCCCTAAACAACGATTTTGTTTATGACGATGCCATTTTTATTACAAACAATATTTACATTAAAAAATGGGAAAATCTTCCCAAACTTTTTAATATGGATATATTCTGCGCTAAAGACCTTCCCCAACAGGGTAGAAACGTTGCGTATTATTACAGACCATTACAAGCTTTATCCAATATGTTTGATTATTCATTCTGGCGACTTAACGTTTTGGGATATCACCTGACAAGTCTGTTATGGCATTTACTGGCAGCAATATTACTTTATTTTCTGGTCAATCTTTTATTTAAGGACTTAAAAGTCTCATTAATTGCGGGGCTACTTTTTGTAGCGCATCCCATTAATACGGAAGCGGTAGCTTTTATTGCAGGCAGAACTGACCTTATGGTAAGCAGTTTTTTATTACTTTCATTTATTCTGTTCATCCAGTATAGAAAATTCCCTTTACCAAAACGAAATTATTATTATGCAGGTTCGGTAATATCTTTTATATTAGCGATTCTATCAAAAGAAACAGGAGTAATACTTCCTTTTATATTAATCCTCTATGATTGGTTATTCAGCAAGCAAGAGAAAAACATAAAGTTTATAATTAATCTGTTAAAAAGGTCTTTGGTTTTCATAATAATTGATATTATCTATGCTGCATTAAGATTTTCTATCCTGAATTTCGGTCCATGGTCTCTGAAAAGCGGGCTTAACTTATATCTAAGAATTCTTACGGCCTGCAAGAGCGTTATTCTTTATATTAAGTTACTTTTCCTACCATTCGATTTATATATGGATCGAACTATATCAGCAGCAACTTCCATTTTTAATTTTCCGGTTTTAGTTTCCATTGTCTTACTTATAATTATTGGAATATTGGCAGTAAAGGCATATAAATACAATAAAACCTTATTTTTAAGTATTGTATGGTTTTTAGTATTTCTCTTTCCGACATTAAACGTAGTAACGCAGTTACCGAGAGGGATGCTTGAACATTGGGCATATGTGCCATCCATAGGTATCTTTATAATCCTCGGGTTCGGGATTGCAAAAATTCTGGAATTACCACAGGAAGTATGTCCTTCTTTTATTTCAAACGCAGTATTTATTGTACTTTTAGGGCTTTACAGCGGGTTAACCATAAGACAAAATACCATCTGGAAAGATGAAGCCACATTATGTAAGAATATGTTAAAATATCGCCCCGACAATGTCGAGGCGCACTATAATCTTGGAAGTTATTACTGGAGAAAGGGATTGCTGGACGATGCCATAAAAGAGTACGGGGAAATATTAAAAATAACTCCTAATAATGCAGGGGTACACAACAGCCTTGGAAGAATATATACGGCAAAAGATTCGCTTGATGCGGCCATAGCGGAGAGCAAAGAAGCATTGAGGTTACAACCGGATTTTCCTGAGGCGCATAACAATCTTGGACTTGCTTATGATGCCAAGGGATTATCGGATGAAGCATTAAAAGAATACAAGGAAGCACTGAGATTAGCCCCAAACTCCGTAGAAACCCATAATAATCTCGGGACTTATTATGCGAAAAAGAAGTTACTGGATGATGCCATAATTGAGTATCAAAAAGCCTTAAAACTAAATCCCGATGACATAACAATAATAAATAATCTTGCGTGCGCTTACACAGAGAAAGGCGAATTTGACAACGTTATAATCGAAAATTCAAAACTATTAAAATTAAATTCGAAGAACGTAGATGCGCATGTTAACCTTGGGAATGCCTATCTTAAGAAAGGATTAGTAGATGAAGCAATAAAAGAATATACGACAGCATTGGGATTAAGTCCCACCGGTATAATAGAAATTCATACTAAACTTGGCAATGCTTATGAGGCAAAAGGGTTATTGGACAATGCAATGACTGAATATAAAGAAGTACTCCGGTTAGCGCCTGACAGTGTAAAAATACATAACAGCATCGGGAATATTTACGGTAAGAAAGGAATGCTGGACGAGGCATTAAAAGAATACCAGGAGATAATACGACTGAAACCCGATTTTCCTGATGTACACAGTAATCTTGGGAATGCTTATTATGTAAAAAAGTTATTTGACGAAGCGGAGAAGGAATATAGGGAAGCATTGAGGATAAAACCTAATTATCCGGAGGCACATAATAATTTGGGAGCCATTTATCTGGAGAAAGGATCATTAGATAACGCCATAAATGAATTCATCACAGCGATAAGCTTGAATCCTAAGTATGTGGATGCGCACAATAATTTAGGATATGCCTATGGGAAGAAAGGTTTGTTAAATAAAGCGATAGAGGAGTATAACGAGGCATTGAAGATAAACCCCAACTCCGAGACAGCCAAGCAAAATCTGTTAAAGATGGGAATCAAGCAATAATTAGAACAGTAGGCAGGGAAGGAAAATATTCCATAAAAGGCTCGGGACAATTACAAACAAAGAGACAGAGATTCTTCACTTCGTTCAGAATGACAAACGGTGGACGAGAACAGAATGTTTTTGTCTGTCATCCTGAGCGGAGCGAAGGATCTATTTGTGATAAGATTCTTTGTTAACATTCCTAACTACAAAAAGAGATGAGAGAATATTATGTATATATAATGACCAACAAGTCAAAAACATTATACACTGGCATAACAAATGACATAGAACGAAGGGTATCTGAACATAGAAGCAAACTGATTCGTGGTTTCACAAAAAGGTATAATATTACTAAACTTGTATATTATGAGTCAACAGACGATGTAAGGATAGCAATTGAGAGAGAAAAACAGATTAAAGGCTGGTTACGAATAAAGAAGATTGCTTTGATAGAGTCTGTTAATCCTGAATGGAAAGATTTGAGTCTGTCATTCTGAACGGAGCGTAGCGGAGTGAAGAATCTATTTTTATGAGATTCTTCCTACGCTACGCTTCTGGATAACAAAGCCCTAAATAATAAATTAAGGGCTTGTAATCAGTACGTTCAGAATGTCCAGTGGAACTGAATAAGAAAAGCCAAATGAACTTGTAAACAAAAGGGGGAACAGAGAGATTCTTCGCTACGCTCAGAATGACAAAGGAGGACTCAGAATGACAAACAGGGACGTCAGAAAAATTCTTCTCCTTCACTTCGTTCAGAATGACAGAGTAAATCCAAAAGGCAAGGATAGAAAGAACTTGACAAATAAGGGAAAAAGAAGCATATATATAATAGAATCGCTTAAGAGGATAGTAATTAATTATGAATAAAAAATATTTATGGGGGAGAAAAATGAGAGAAAAAAGAATGAAGTATTTGTTTATATTTATGTTACTTACAGCAGTAGCGGGGAATCTTGCCGCTACAAATATAATTTTATTATGGGATGGGGCAAGCGCTCCAGCTAACTGGAAAAACTGTTCCGGTCCCGGGACAGGGACTTACTATCAAAAATTCATAAGAGGGTGTAACGTAACGGGAGGTTCAGGGGGCGGGCATTCTCATAGTTTTACTATTCCTGCACTTGGAGCTGCGACAGGAACATTTTCGACTCAGGTTGCCAAATCAGTCGGCGGCAGATATTATAATTTAGCCACACATACTCATCCTGCCGGTACACCGGGAGTAAACTTAACATCCTCAACCACATCATATCCGGAACCGCCTTACCGAAATTTTGCTTTTATCACGCCAACAGCCGGAGGAGAGGAACCGTATCTTCCCGAGGGAATTATTGCATTATTTGATGCAAGCGGACCTGACCCGGCGGGAAGCTGGACCGAACAAGTCGCTTATGAAGACGGCAAATTTGTAAGAGGAGATACATTGACTCAAGTCGGGACAACAGGAGGAAACCTAACTCATAATCATACCATTTCAAGTGGAAATTTTATGAGCGCGGGCACAGCGGCTTCAGCCACTTCCGGTAATTATATTTTAAAAAACCATACTCATACTATTACGGCAGGAACTTATTCAACAGACACTGCCGGAGTTGCCGCGGAGCCAAACTATATAACGGTTCGTATCTTTAAGTTAACCAAAGTCGGCGGGGACTATATCCCTAAAAATATGATTGCAATGTTTGATAATACTATTGCCTCAAGCAACTGGACTACCATATCCAACTCTTCGACAGGGGCGCTTTATTTAAGAACATTTAAGCCTTCCTCTACTTATGGAACTACAGGCGGCGGGGGGACTCATACACACCAGATAGGATATGCAGCTTGTGTAGCCGGCAGCAGAAACATTTCGGTTGCTGCCGTTACTGACAATCTGGCTAATAGCAATTCGGTTACAGCAAGCGGCGCAGACGTTACTGCAATCAAGGGAAATGTTTCCGAAACTCATTCTCACCCGGACACGGATTTCGGAACAAGCGCTTCAATGACTACTACTGCCGTTCAAACGGGTGATACTGATGGCCCATGGCCATATTATGCAAATTTAGTATTTGGGAAATCAACCCAATCATTTGCAGTTGAATTTACAGGGATGACGGCTAATTCGGAAATAGGGCGAATAAATCTAAACTGGTTAACTGAAGTGGAAAAAGATAATTGCAAATGGATACTTCAACGGTCTACCACCCGGGAAAGCGGTTATACGAAGATTGTCGAGTTAAGCGCAAAAGGAAAAGGACCGAACAGTTATACATATACCGATTCTACAGTAACGCCGGGACTTGCTTATTGGTATAAACTTGGTGATGTGGATAATGCAGGGAACACTGTATGGCATACGCCGGTATCTGCAGTTGCAAGACTTGAGACTAATTTTCCGATTTCGTTAAAACTTGGAAGTCTTAACCCGAGCAATGGAATAGTAACGATTGATTATTCCGTACCGGGAAGTTCAACGGCTGCTTATGTAAACATTACAATCTATAACTCCGCAGGGCAGGTAGTAAAAGCGCTTGTAAACGAAAGACAGAAACCTGGAAATCATATTGTTTACTGGGATGGGAAAAACAGTAAAAACGAATTATTGAGCAGCGGGGAGTACTTCTGTCGGCTGAAAACAGAAGGGCAGGTGACGTATAAGTTGATAAGGATGAAGTAGAACAGCAAAATTAAATATTCCCAGCAAAGCTGGATAAGAATCCCTAATGGCTAAAGCCAAAGGGTTTCTAAAAATATCAAATATTAAATATACAAATCAACAGAAAAAAATTAGCCGCTAAAACACAAAAAGAAAAACCGCAGAGAACACAGAGGGAAAGATTACCACCCCGCCAGGGCGGGATAAACTCCAGTACGAAAAACTAAGAAACCACGAAAAAAGAAATTTAGCCACAGAATTGCACAGAATAACGCAGAAAATATATCAGGGGATCAGAAAATCAGGATAAAAGGATACAAATCAACAGAAAAAATTTTTAGACACGGATTAGAAAAAAATTAGCCGCTAAAACACGAAATTACACAAAAATTAAAACAACCCATGTTGCAATCCGATCCAGGTAAAACAGGGAATTCCGAGTTAAATAAACATGCGATTATTTTATGAAATCTGCTTTTAATCGGACAAAGGCTGTACAATAGAATAGACAAATGTCTAAAAAAATAGATAAAAATAAAATTGACTTTTGGAGTTTAGGATATATTTTGTCACGAAAAGGGGAAATCTTATGAGATATAGAATTTTAATCGAACAAGATGAGGATGGCGTTTTTGTCGTTGAGTGTCCTTCTTTGCCGGGATGTATTTCCCAAGGGAAAACACGGAAAGAAGCTATTGAGAATATTCAAGATGCAATTGATGGATATATAGCAAGTTTAAAAAAGCATAATGAACCTATTCCGCCATCAATTCAAGAAGAAATTGTTGAGGTCGCAAGTTGAGTAAATTACCAATAATTTCAGGCAAACAAGTTTGCAAGATGTTTGCTAAGATAGGCTACTTTATAGACCATCAAACGGGAAGCCATATTATTCTAAGAAATGAAAACCCACCTTATCGCAGATTAACAGTGCCAAACCATAAAGAAATTGCTAAAGGAACTTTGAGAGCTATTATACGGCAAAGTGGATTGACAGCAGAGGAATTCAGAGAATTAATGGAATAGACTGAACTGTTTGCTGTGAGATTCTTCTTCAAAAACCTACCAAGAATATGCAAACAGGGACGTCAGAAAAATTCTTCCCCTTCACTTCGTTCAGAATGTCCAGCAAGCTGGATAAGAAGCTTTACAAAACAGAAATTCTCACGCAAAGTCGCAAAGCCGCCAAGAATTAAGAAAATAAAAGCAGAAAAACTACTTAGGCATAAGAGATTATATTCCACAGCAAAGAGAGGAAAAGAAAGATTAGATAAGATGGATTCCCGCTTTCGCGAGAATGACAAAGGGCGAAGGCAGGGGACAAAATTGACTTGACTTAGGAAATTCTTTAATTAAGATATTTGCAGAATGAGAAGCGGGATAATGAAAAGACTGAAAGGCATTGTGCAAAAAAAACATTTTATTCCTATCTCTCTTATAATCGTTCTCGGCGCTATTATATATGCAAATTCTTTCAAGAATGAATTCGTTTACGACGATACCATTTTAGTAGCACGCAATATATATATCAAGAAATGGAACAACTTATTTAAAGTCTTTAATATGGATGTAGCCTGTGTTGAAAAAAACTTATTTAAAGACTTATTTAAGTTTAAGCCAGACTCTTCAAGAAAAACCGCTCTTTTTTATTATCGTCCCCTCCAGGTTGTATCTTATATGTTTGACTACTCCTTATGGCGGCTTAACGTATTCGGATACCATCTCGGTAATCTGTTATGGCATTTGTTAACTGCAATACTGGTATATTTTTTCGTCAATTTAATTTCCGGCAATCTGAAAATCGCATTCATTACAGGATTGCTTTTCGTAGTCAATCCGATGCATACGGAGGCAATAACGTTTATTTCTACCAGAACAGACCCGATGGCAAGCAGTTTCCTGTTATTGGCGCTTATGCTGTATATTAAATATACACAGTCTTGTAGAAAAGCTAAAATTCAGAATGAAACACCCCCTTCTGTCATTCTGAATGGAGCGAAGCGAAATGAAGAATCTAATAAAAGAGAGATTCTTCGTTTCACTCAGAATGACAAAGAGGACACTGTTCTGAAAGAAGTGAGAGATTCTTCTCCGCCTTCCACCAAACAAAAGTCGGACAAGCATGCACGGCTTTATTATGCCGGCGCAATTCTATCTTTCATATTAGCGCTATTATCCAAAGAAATGGCAGTAATGTTTCCATTTATACTAATATTGTATGATTATTCATTGGGGCGAACAGATGTTCCAAAACCGGTCAAGAAAATAGTATATAGTTACTCGCCTTTTTTCATAATTAGCTTAGCTTATATATGGTTCAGGTTTCATGCCCGAAATTTGGGAAGTTTTACGGAAAGCAGTACTGATTTATATTTGAGGATTCTTACCACCTTAAAAAGCATTGTTTTATATTTCAAATTACTTATACTCCCGTTTAATTTATATATGGACAGGACAATACCGACGGCAACTTCCATTCTTAATCCTGAGGTTTTGGTGTCTATTCTTTTATTACTAATCATCGGGACAGGAGTAATTTATTCATATCTTTCAACTTCGTTCAAGACAGGTAAACAAGGTAAGATTATTTTCTTTGGAGCGTTTTGGTTCCTGATATTTTTTATTCCCACTTCCAACATCTTATTATCATTAACAAGGAGTATGCTTGAGCATTGGATGTATTTCCCATCCGTAGGGTTTTTTATGATTTTAGCTACAGGCATCGTAAAATTGCTCGAGATGCCATCATTATCAAAACTTAAATATGTTATAATATCGGTTTTTACCGCAATAATTATTATGTATGCAGGACTTACGATAAAACAAAACAGGGTGTGGAAGAACGAATTTACGATATGCAGGAATATGTTGAAATATTATCCTGACAATACCGTAGCGCATAATAATCTTGGCAATGCTTATGCAAGCAAAGGGATGTTGTATGAAGCAATAAAAGAGTACAAAGAAGTGCTAAAAATAGCTCCTAATTCTCCGGACGTTTATAATAATCTCGGGAATACATATGCAAGCAAAGGAATGTTGGACGAAGCGCTAAAAGAATACAGGGAGGCATTACGGTTAAATCCTTACTTTCCACAAGCGCATAACAGCCTTGGTTCCTATTGCGCAGCAAAAGGTTTATTAGATGAAGCAATAAAAGAATATAAAACAGCGCTATTATTAAATCCCGATTATACCGAAGTATATGGCAATCTTGGAGTTATGTATGAAAGCAAAGGAATGTTCGATGAAGCAATAAAAGAATTTGAGAAAGCGTTAAGATTAGATCCGGATTTACCTGAAATCCATAATAATCTTGGAGTTGTATATATGAAAAAAGGAATATTAGACGAAGCAATAAAAGAATTCAATGAAGTATTAAAATTAGAGCCTGATTATCCAAACGTGCATAATAATTTAGGGAATATATATGTAAGCAAGGGAATGCCGGGAGAAGCAATAAAAGAATACAAAAAGGTGCAGAATACTTCGGGTATGCATACTATTCCTAAAAACGCGGGAGCAGTAGCCCTAAAAGGGTATAACGATACGACAAAAATAAATCCCGAACTCATAGAGGCGCACATTAATCTTGGCGATGTTTATAAAGCACAGGGGCTAATAGAAGAAACAATAATGGAATACAAAGAAGCGTTAAAGTTAGATTCGAATTACGTAAAAGCGCGTACCCATCTTGCCACTTTCTATCAAAATAAAAGGTTATTTGACGAAGCCATAAAAGAATATAAAAAAGTATTGTTAGTGGATACTACTTCTGCAGAGGCGCACAATAATCTTGGCAACGGTTACGCGGTAAAAGGACATAACAGTCAGAACGACATCCGCACAATGAAAGAATCATTTGAAGAAGCAATAAAAGAGTACAAAGAAGCATTAAGACTAAAACCCGATTATCTGGAAGCGTATAATAATCTCGGGAACGTATATAGAGCGAGCGGAAAACTTGAATTAGCCAGAGACGAGTACAAGAAAGCTTTAAAAATAGCCCCGAATAATGAAGCGGTGAAACAGAATTTGAAGAAAACAGAAGAGAGAATAGGGAAATAACAGACTAAAGAGATATTCTTCTTTGCCTTAGCAGGTCAGAATGACAAACTACGAGATTCTTCTCCGCCTGAGGCGGATCAGAATGACAAAACCGAGAAGACAGAGCAACATTTGTCTGTCATCCTGAACGAAGTGAAGGATCTCTAAAAAATGAGAGAATATTATGTTTATATAATGACCAACAAGTCAAAAACATTATACACTGGTATAACAAATGACATTGAACGACGAGTATCTGAACATAAGAGTAAACTGATTCGTGGTTTCACAAAAAGGTATAACATTACTAAACTTGTATATTATGAATCAACAAACGATGTAAGAATAGCAATTGAGAGAGAAAAGCAAATTAAAGGATGGTTACGAATAAAGAAGATTGCTTTGATAAAGTCCGTTAATCCTGAATGGAAAGATTTGAGTCTGTCGTTCTGAACGGAGTGCAGCGGAGTGAAGAATATTTCACAGAGAGATTCTTCGCTACGCTCAGAATGACAAAGGAGGGGGAACAGAGAGATTCTTCCCCTTCACTTCGTTCAGGTAACGGCGTAAGATAACAAAGTGTTTTTATTTGTCATCCTGAATGGAGCATAGCGGAATGAAGGATCTATTTCTATGAGATTCTTCACTTCGTTCAGAATGACAAAACTGGGACCAAACAAAAAATAAGGGAAAAATCATCTTTTTCGCTTGACAAGATGCTAAAATAGATACAAATATGATATTAGTATTATATTATTAGTCTTATATATAGAATGATGAGGGTTTTGAGGACGAGAAAAAAAAGATAAATAATGAAAAGATTTAGGTTTTTAATATTGTGTTTAAGCTTAGCAGGAACATTCTCCAATACTAGAGCTGCTGAAAGGGTAGTAGTAGATTATGTCGGAGGTGTCACTGCTAGTAAAGCGAACCATGTTATTGCGCTCCAAACTTCTACTTTTATATATGGTATGGTAGAATATATCTATCTCCAAAGTGAAGTAGGATCCGCAGGAAGTATCTCTAAAGTGTTTTTCTATAATAATGTCAGCACTCTTACTACTTTTACTACTTTAAAAGTCTATTTAGGAACTACAAGTAAGACAACTTTTACAGGTACCGGTGACTGGGTAACGACCGGATTAAATTCAGTATATAGTGGGAGTTTACCACTTGCAGTAGGATGGAATACTATAACATTAGGCACTTCATTTTCTTACGACGGAACAAATAATCTAGCCGTTATGATTGATAACGATTGGGGTAAAACTGTTTGGCCCGCTGCAAGCCAACCGGGTTGGGTTTACCAGACCACGGCGACTACCAATAGACATATGTATAAAACTTCTTCAGGAAATATGACAACTACTGCTCCCGGAGCCGGCTCAAGAGACGTGCAAATGGCCGCTTTCAAGATAGAAATTAGTGGTACGGGACCGGATGCCCCGACCATAGGAACGGCAACCGGGGCTTGTGATGCCGGATTAACGGTAACGTGGACCGATAATTCAGCCAACGAAGACAGGTTCGTTGTTTACAGAAATGCCACAAATATAGGGTCTGCGGCAGCCAATGTAACAAGTTATACTGACAATCCTCCGTTTACGACTATTGGACCTTACACTTATAAAGTATGGGCATCAAATACAAGCGGGTCAAATGCATCCGGAGTATGCACGGGAACAGCATCAATCAAGCCTGCATCTCCGACCAGTCCCACGGCAACCGGGGCTTGCAGCCAGGTAACGGTAAGCTGGACAGACGCTTCAAACAACGAAACGGGATTTATCGTTTATAAAAATGGCGCAGCTTTAGCTACACTAGCTGCCGGCACAACACAATATGTCAATACTTCTTTAACTACTGCAGGACCTTATACTTATGTAGTATGGGCATCAAACACCTGCGGGTCAAATTCATCCGGCGTATGCACGGGAACGGCATCGGTTACACCAACTGCCCCGAGTGGAGCTACGGCAACCGGAGCTTGTAACCAGATAACGGTAAGCTGGACCGATGCCTCAAGCAATGAAACCGCATTCATTATTTACAGGAATGCTGCGAATATAGGGTCTGTAGCTGCCAATGCAACAAGTTATGCCAATACTTCTTTAACTACTGCAGGACCTTATACTTATGTAGTATATGCATCAAATAGCTGCGGGTCAAACGTATCCGGCGTATGCACGGGAACGGCATCGGTTACTCCGACTGCCCCGACTATAGGGACGGCAACCGGAGCTTGTGATGCCGGATTAACAGTGACATGGACAGATGGTTCCAGTAATGAAGCAGGATTCGTAATTTACAGGAATGGAGCACTTTTAGCGTCTACGGCTGCCAACGCAACAAATTATGTTGATAACCCACCGTTTACTACTGCGGGACCATACACTTACAGGGTATATGCATCAAACACCTGCGGGTCAAATTCATCCGGCGTATGCACGGGAACTGCATCAATTAAGCCTACTGCTCCGACAGGGGCTGCGGCAACCGGAGGTTGTAACAATGTAACCGTAACGTGGACTGATGCGTCAACAAATGAAACAGGATTCACCATTTACAGGAATGGAGCACTTTTAGGGACTGCAGTTGCAAACACGGGAACTTATGTTGATAATGCAGCAACTTCAGGGTCTTATACTTATGTAGTATGGGCATCAAACACCTGCGGGTCAAACTCATCCGGCGTATGCACGGGAACTCCGACAACTTTTCCAAATTCTCCGACAGGGGCCGGGGCGACCGGGGGTTGTAACAGCGTAACGGTAACGTGGACAGATGCCTCGAGCAATGAAACAGGATTTGTTATTTTCAGAAATGGCTCAAACGTAGGGTCTGCTGCTTCCGGAGCACAAATTTATACGGATAATGCTTTAACTGTTGCAGGCGCTTATACTTACAGGGTATGGGCATCAAACGGGTGTGGGTCAAACTCATCCGGGATATGCACGGGAACGGCGGCAGTCAGCGCAAGCGCCCCAACTATGTCCGCACCAGACGGTGATTGCGGCACAATAACCATAAGCTGGTCAGACGTCTCAAACGAAACAGGATATGTTATTTACAGGAATGGAACAGCTTTAGTGTCTACAATAGCTGCCAACGCAACAAGTTATGTTGATAACGTAACTACCGCGGGACCATATACTTACAGGGTATACGCATCAAACACCTGCGGGTCAAACTCATCCGGGACAGCCCAGGGAACGGCATCATTTACTCCCACGGCTCCGGCTATCGGGACGGCGACGGGAGGTTGTGGTGCCGGGTTGACGGTAACATGGACAGACAATTCAAGCGATGAAACCAGATTTTTTATTTATAGAAATAATGTAAACTTAGCAAATACGGTTGCCGGGGCAACAATGTATCTTGACAATCCGCCGTTTACCACTGCGGGACCTTATACTTACAGGGTATGGGCATCAAATGCGTGCGGGTCAAATTCATCCGGCGTATGCACGGGAACGGCACAAATTAACGCAATTGCTCCCACTATCGGGACAGCAACCGGAGCTTGCAACCAAATAACAGTAACGTGGACAGATAATTCAAGCGATGAAGTTCGATTCGTTATTTATCGTAGTGGTTCAAATATAGGTTCTGCGGCGGCCAACGCAACAAATTATGTTGACGCTTCTCTGACTACTGCCGGACCTTATACTTATTATGTATATGCATCAAACACTTGCGGGTCAAATTCATCCGGCGTATGCACGGGAACAGCATCAGTTAGTGCAACTGCTCCGACGGGAGCTGCGGCGAGCAGCGACGAATGTACCAAAGTAACGGTAACTTGGACTGATGCTTCAAGCAATGAAGACAGATTTATTATTTACCGTAATGGTGTAAATGTAGGGTCTGCAGTTGCTAACACAGGGACTTATGTTGATAATATATCCACGGGAGGGTCTTATACTTACCAGATATATGCATCAAACACCTGTGGGTCAAACTCATCCGGTGTATGCACAGGAAAGGTATTAGGAAAAATAGACATTACGGCTCCGAATGGCGGGGAATCGGTAGCCGCCAGCGGACCTTACACTATAACATGGGATGCCACAGGACAGGGCGGAAATGTGAGTGTAGATTATTCCACAAACAGCGGAACAAGCTGGACTTCAATAATTGCCAGTACTTCTGAGACCGGTTCTTATAACTGGTCACCGGTCCCGGAGGTAACGACAACTACCGGAAGGGTAAGAGTACTTCGTACTGATGGACCTACCTGCACCAGCGCTTACGGAGATACAAGTGATGCGGATTTCTCCATCGAGGGTGTTGGTGACCAAATGAGCGGGGAATTCGGTTATTATACCGGAGCAATCGATGCCGCACAAACCGACGAACTATACCAACTTATAAGTTTGGGGTCAGGGTATCTTGGGATAGGAAGACTCAATAGTCGTCTTGGACTTATGAAATGGGCTGACAACGCTTCTCTTACTTTTTCCAAGTATATGTCAAGCGATGCTACAGCCACAGGATATACGGTTTGCAAGAGTTCAGAATCAGGCACTGATTATTATATATTAGGAGGAAAAGTAACACTCAGTGGTTATACTCGGAACCTTATCATAAAATTAGAAGACGATGCAACCGTAGTCGGCGCATATCGTTATGGTAGTGTATCTGCTTCAGGTGCCGTAGGAATACGTTCAATTATTGTAGACGGCAGTTATTATATAGCAACGGGAGCTTATGTTCAAGCTGTAAGCAATACTGACGTTCTTCTTATGAAATTGAACCAGGATTTAACCGTAAGCTGGGCAAAAAGCTATGAGCTTTCAGATGCCACTCATTACGATATAGGGTACGCCGTTGCAGAAGATGCAGCCGGTTATTATGGAATAACTGGCGCCAACGGAACTACAGCCGGATCCGACCTTTTTGTTATGAGAGTGTCAAGTGATGGGGCAACGGTCTCATGGCAAAAAAGCGTACATCTAAACTCTGCCGTTACCAATGTAGGATACTCCATTATAGCAGTTAGGGAGAGTGCAACTGATTATTATGTAGTTGCAGGGTATGCAAGTTCTTCCGGTAGTGCTAAGGGAAAGACCGGCGCTTCTATAGTAGTCGTAAAATTATTAGCTTCGGATGGAAGTATAAGCTGGATAAAAAACCTTTCCTGCGCTGCCGACAATGAGCCTGTATCTATTATCCAGGCTTCAAGCGGTTGTTATGTAGTAGCGGGTAATAGTGATGAAGGGGGAACTGATAATGATGTTTTCTTAGTAAAATTGAACACCGATGGAAGTGAAACATGGGCAGCTCCAAAAGCCATTAATGCCTGTAGTGGTGCCGGGACTCTGGCTAATCCCGACATGGCGCGTTCTGTCATCCAGGATGTTGACAACACATACGTAGTAGGTGGTTATGCCCAATTTGGTAATTCCGGTTATGATGTGCTTTTCTTAAAAGCACAAACCGACGGCGATATGCCAGATTGCGATAACGTAACTACCACAGACAATCTTTCTACTCCTTCCTATACGACACCTTCGATTAGCTCTTCCGTTGGAGATTTAGGAACAAGCATAACTACTTCTTACACTCCTACTTTTGCCGATTACACTGTAACATTAAGGGATATTTGCGGGAGTCCTTTCTCGGTTGAATTTACAGGTATGACAGCCAATCCGGAAGTAGGTTACATACAGTTAAACTGGTTTACCGAGACAGAGAAAGACAACTTAAAATGGTTACTGCAACGGTCCGAAAACAAAGAAGATAATTATACCCAAATTTCAGAAATACCCGCAAAAGGAGCAGGACCTAATAGTTATGTATATCCCGATTCTACCATAACACCGGGACTTACTTACTGGTATAAATTAGGAGCTATGGATAATTCGGGCAATACCGTCTGGTACAACCCGGTATCTGCATCCGCAAGACTTGAGAAGGATTTTCCGCTCTCGTTGAAACTTGAAAGCATTAACCCAAGTAATAGAACCGCAAAAATCAATTATACCGTACCAAGTAGTTCAGCAGCCCCTTATGTGAATATCACAGTTTATAATTCAGCAGGACAGATAGTTAAAATTCTTGTAAACGAAAAACAGAAACCCGGGCCTTACACCATATATTGGAATGGAAAAGATGCAAGGAATAAGACATTAGGAAGCGGTGAATATTTCTGCAGGTTAAAGACAGACGGGAAGCTGACATATAAGCTGATAAGAATGAGGTAGAACAGCAAAATCAAATATTAAAATTCAAAAATCAAATAAAATCCTAAGCTCAAAATCCAATAATCTGCCACAAAAGCACTAAAACCCACTAAACAGATAATTCAAATTCAACCACAGAGACCACAGAGAAAAGATTACCACGAAAGGTACGAAAATATAAAAGAACACGAAAAACAGATTAAAATCATAGAGCGCACAGATAACAGAACAGAGGACACAGAGAAAAGACCTGCCACAAAAACACTAAGGCACTAAAAACAGCGCACCCAAAAACACAAAAATAGCAGCTATTTGTAAAACTAACAGAAAAAAAGAATTATCCGCGAATGAACCATGCCTTATACAGTAAGCTGTGAATAATATGAAATATAGAATCTGCAAAAATAATATTCGGCAGGCAGGCACGAATAGTCGCGAATAACTACGGAGAAAACAAAAAAAGGAAGAGAATGAGATAGAATAGCAAAATCAAATATCAAAATTCAAATATTAAATATACAAATTAACAGCCCACCAATTCAAGGTCAGAGACAATAGATTATAAAAGTTATTATGTGGGAAGCATCTCCTGATGCTGATTCAACCAAAGATTCAAGATAAAAATCAGACTTTAATTTAACCTTGACAATTTTTTAAAAATACATAATATTCGCTATAATGAAGTTGAAGATGATTTTATCCCTCACTATTGTCTGTCTTGTCTCTGCTTTTTCGCTTGCGGGAATTTACCAGATAACAAATACAAAAATAGAAAAAGATAAAGCAGGAAGATTGGAATTCAATTTATTAGAGGCAATGTTTCCCGGGGCTAAAAGCTTTTTTCCGACTAACAAACCGGGTTTTTATACCCTCTCTGAAACTTCAGGAATCACAAAAAACGTTTCGCTAAAATCGCTTATTTCTGATACCGTTTGGGGAATATACGCCAATGATAATCAAATGACCGGAATAGTGTTTAAGATTTCCCAATATAAATTCGGGAGAACCGTTGAGACTTATGTTGCGTTAGGAACTGATACACTAATAAAAGGGACAAATACAGTAGACGGCCTCGGAACGGGAACAAAATCCAATGACTCGTGGCTCAGCCAATTCATAAATAAAAAAGAAACGGATATTTTGCTCAAAAAAGATGGCGGCACGATTGAGGTTGCCCCATCAACTGCTATGTCAGTTCGCGTTATGATAAACAGTATAAGAGAAAACATAAATACATATAAATATTTACTGGAAACAAAACAAATTACCGAAGCAAAAGTTATTGAAACAAGCCGTCAGGATTCTTTATAAGTTATCGGGGAACAGAGAAACCCAGCAAAGCTCTGCTGTAAATAAGAGCTTATAAACAAATGATGATTGCAAGAAGAATAAATGCCTGGAAACATTTTAGTAATGGAGTAACGATAAACAATCCCGTTCTTGTATTAATGCTGGGATTATGTTCCGTTATTGCCGTATCCACGAATGTTTTAAACGCGCTCGGGATGGGAATTGCTTTCACTTTTGTTATGGTATGTTCTAATGTTTTAATATCACTAATAAGAAACGTTATCCCGGATGCGATAAGGATTCCGGTATTTATCGTTATTATATCAACTTTTGTTACGATTACGGATTATGTTTTGCAAGCATTTATGCCTGTTATTCATTCTCAACTCGGCATTTTCTTGCCGTTAATTGCAATAAATTGTATAGTGTTTGGACGGGCGGAATCTTTTGCCTCCAAAAACAACCCCATTGCTTCTTTATTTGACGGATTTGGAATCGGAATCGGGTTTACAATCGTCATATTTTTAATGGGCGCAATAAGAGAAATATTGGGAAACGGGACGATATGCGGGAAAGTGGTTTTAGGTAAAGCGTTTGCGGCATCACCGATAGCATTTATGATACTTCCTCCCGGTGGATTTCTTGTAATAGCTTTTTTAATGGGAATGAGAAACTGGCTTTCTAATAAGGAGAAAAAGTAAATTATGCAATCATTATTTTTAATTTTTATATCTGCTTTTCTTGTAAACAACATTGTTTTAATGCGTTTCCTCGGGTTATGTCCATGGCTTGGAGTATCTAATCGTATTGGTCCTGCTCTAGGAATGTCAGTTGCGGTCATATTTGTAATGCTTTTATCTTCGTCCGTTACATGGATTATTTATAATTTTTTACTGCTTCCAATGGGACTGGTATACTTGAGAACGATGGTTTTCGTGCTTGTTATCGGCACACTTGTGCAGTTTGTGGATTTATTTTTGAAGAAAAATAGACCTGCGTTATATAAATCATTGGGAATATACCTCCCATTAATGGCAACAAATTGTATAATTCTTGGCGCAGCTTTTTTAATAATCGATTATAATTATAATTTCATACAGAGTATAGTTTTCACATTAGGCGTTTCGCTAGGGTTTATGCTGGCGATGATTATGCTTTCGAGCGTAAGAGAACGAATAGACACCGCAGACATTCCACCTTCTTTAAGAGGCGCACCAATTGCTTTCATAACGGCTTCGCTGATGTCACTTGCATTTCTTGGTTTTAGCGGGTTATTTGGGCTTTAAAAAGTTGATTGATTTGTAAACAGATAACAAAAATTTGCACCGCAGAGGCGCAGAGAACGCAGAGGTGAATAAAATTTTTTAGGACGCAGGTTTTCGCAGGTTAACAAATAATAGATTAACGTTTTAGAATTAAAAAAACAGAATGGAGATAGAAAGCAGAGGGGACACACCTGCCTTCGGCAGGCAGGGAGGGAAAAAACAAAGAGGTCACAGATGCCAGAGGTAAATAGACATCTCTGTGTTCTCTGTGGTTGAGTTTTTAAGCACATAGGAGGTTTGATTATGAAAAATTTTGCTAAATCCGTAGTGTCAAAATTCCCGAAAAATATTGAATACGGGGATGTTAGGGTTATATTAGAAAATTCCGAACGTATGATGGTAAAGAACGGGCAAGTTGAAGCCATAAGTAGTTCGGAAGATTTGGGATTCGGAATTCGTGTTTTATTAAACGGAAGCTGGGGATTTGCAAGCAGTTTCAAAATGGATAACGCCGGTATAGACAATATTATGAAACAAGCCATTGACATAGCAAAAGCCTCGTCTCTTGCAAAAAACGTTACCGGGGTAAAATTGTCCGGAGTTAAGCCCGTTACCGGTGAATACACCACTCCTTACAAAGAAGACCCGTTTAAGTTATCTTTCGAAGAGAAAATTTCATTATTACTGGAAGCGGATAAGATTTTACGAAAGGAAAACGTTAAAATATCTTCCTCGCATCTTACTTTTCGACGTATTTACAAGATATTTGCTTCAACCGAAGGTTCATTTATAGAGCAGACGGTTTTAGTTTCCGGTGGAGGGATTAATGCCATAGCCATAAAAGACGGGGAAATGCAAAACCGTTCCTATGGAAATTATGGAACATCCGGGTACGAGTTTGTACGTGACTTAAAATTAGTTGAAAATGCACCCCGCGTCCAGAAAGAAGCTTGTGAATTGTTAACTGCGGAACCCTGCCCCTCGGGAAGCAATACGATAATATTAGACAGCGAACAGCTTGTGCTGCAGGTTCACGAATCTATCGGGCATGCGGTTGAGCTTGACAGAGTTTTTGGAACGGAAGCTTCTTATGCGGGAACTTCTTTTGTTACTACAGAGAAGTTGGATAAATTCAAATACGGGTCTGAAATCGTAAACATAACGGCAAATGCTATGACAAAAGACGGGTTAGGAACGGCGGGATGGGACGATGAAGGCGTGCCTGCTCAAGTTACTCCTATAATAAGAAATGGTATATTCGTAGGATATTTATCTTCACGTGAATCGGCTTCTATAATTGGGAGAAATAGTTCAGGCGCCATGAGAGCAGACGGTTGGGACCGCATTCCCATAATAAGAATGACAAACGTAAATATGGAACCCGGCAGCTGGAAACTTGAAGACCTTATTGCAGATACAAAAGACGGTTTGTTTTTACAATCCAACAAATCCTGGAGTATAGACGATATGCGGGAAAACTTCCAGTTTGGAACAGAATATGCACAAAAGATAAAGAACGGAAAATTGTGTGGGGCAATAAAAGATGCTACTTATACAGGATATACACCCGAATTCTGGGGAAATTGTGATGCAATCTGTAATGCCGATTACTGGCAAATACACGGTGTAACAAATTGCGGGAAAGGCGAACCGGGACAAACAATGTTTGTTGGGCATGGAACTACACCGGCAAGATTCAGAAACGTAAAAACGGGAATATTCAGGAAGAAATAAGGGTCCACACATAGAAGCTTAAGTTAAAGCTACAGAGACTCAAGCTGCCTGCCTGACGGTAGGCAGGGAAGCTTAAGTTACACTCACAAAACAATCTAATTGCGTTATACACACACTATTTCTTGACTTGTTTCTTTATTATGCTAGCATACCAAGTTAATAATATATATGGTTAAATGGTTTACTCCTTCTAAAATTATTTTCATTGGTTTTTTAACTTTGGGACTGGTAGGCGGCATATTATTTACATTACCAATTTCCTCTCCCCAGGGAAAAGAATGTAGTTTTGTAGATGGTTTATTTACCGCGGTTTCTTCCGTGTGTGTAACCGGGCTTAATATTAAAGATACTCCCAACGATTTTACCACTTTTGGGCAAATAGTTATGCTTTTGTTAATACAAATAGGCGGTATAGGATATATGAGCATAGCGGCATTATTGTTTTTCCTACTTAGAAGACGGTTTTCCGTTCGACAAACCACTTTAACGGAAGAATCCATAGGATATTCTTCGGGTGAGATACAAAAATTTATGGTAAAACTCATTAAAATTACGGTAACTTTCGAGTTAATAGGAGCCGTTATATTAAGTACTTATTTTGCAGTAAAAGGAATTCCCGGAGCTATTTTTAAAGGTATATTCCATTCGGTAAGCGCATTTTGCAATGCAGGGTTTTCGTTATTTTCAGATAATTTATGTAGTTTCGTAGACTCGCCGGTAATCGTTTTAACAATAGGGTTTCTTATTATATCCGGGGGATTAGGTTTCGTTGTATGGAAAGACATAAGGGAGAATATACTTCACAAGAAAAGGCTTGATCTAAATGCAAAACTCGTTATAATTACAACTCTAATATTGCTAGGTATAGGAATAATCGGGGTTCTTGCATTTGAATGGTCAGGAACTTTAGGGGCATTTCCCGTAAAGACGAAGATTCTGGCATCCTTTTTCCAGTCCGTTACTCCAAGGACAGCAGGGTTTCAGGTAGTTAACGTAGGAAATTACCAATCCGCAACCCTTTTGCTCACTATAATTTTAATGTTTATCGGAGCATCTCCCGGGGGAACCGGTGGAGGTATAAAAACGACAAGCGCCGCAACTATATGGCTTTGTTTGGTAGCGTTTATGAAGAAAAAACGTGATATAGTTTGTTTCAACAGAAAGATGGGGCACGTGAATATTGAAAAAGTTTATGCCGTTACGTTTACGGCGATACTGGTCGTGATTACAGGTATAATGATACTTACCCTTTCCGAGAAAGGGCAGTCGTTTGTTGCTCTTGTTTTTGAAGACGTATCTGCATTTGGCACGGTAGGTTTGTCAATGGGGTCAAAAATTAATCCCTATTGCAGTCTTGCTTATGATTTTACTGATATAGGTAAAATAGTTCTTATTATAACTATGTTAATTGGCAGAGTGGGGCCAATTATTGTAGGAACACTATTTTTACCATTACCGGAAAGAGAAATAATAAAATATCCAAAAGATGAAGTTTTGGTAGGATAAAGGGACGGAGGAATTATGGGACAATATGCAGTTATTGGATTAGGAAATTTTGGAATGGCAGTAGCAAATGCTTTAATCAAAAAAGGAATGCAGGTAATAGGCATAGATAAAGACGGTAAAAAAGTAGAACAGGCGGCAGAATTAGTAACAAAAGCGCTTGAAATGGACGCAACGGATATAGAAGCACTTAAGGAAAGCGGTGTAGCCGCAGTAGATGCAGCAATTGTCGGAATGGGAGACGATATTTCTTCAAGCATACTGGTTACGCTTTCTTTAAAAGAATTAGGCGTGCCAATTGTTATTACAAAAGCGACTACACCATTACAAGGAAAAGTATTGGAAAAAGTAGGCGCAACAAGAGTAATTTATGCCGAGCAGGAAATGGGCGAAAAGGTAGCCGAATGGCTTATTGAACCGGATATTTTTGAGCATATAAAACTTGCGCCTGATTATTCGATAGTAGAAACGGAAGTGCCGGATACTTTTGTGGGCCGCAACATTGAAAAATTGGAAATAAGAACAAAATATGGGGTACAGATTATAGCAATAAAAAGAAAACAGGGACAAATCCAAATAAGAAAAGACGGAAAATTAGAGCCCACCGGGGAAGGCGAGAATATTATAATTGCACCATCCCCAAAAACCGAGTTGATAAAATTCGACAGACTTGTAATAATCGGGTCAAATAAAGATATAGAACGATTAGGCAAGATAAAATAATTTTATCCGAATATCTATATTTTAATTTTCTAACCAAATCCATAATATTTATTTTATGCCCGAACAACGAATTCTTGCAATTGACTACGGGGAAAAGAGGATAGGGTTAGCGATTTCAATACCGGGATTCAAAATGGTTGAACCGTTGAAAACTCTGGAAAGCAAGAAATTATGGGAAGGGTTGGAAGAAGTATTTCAACAATATGATATCAAAACGGTAGTTGTCGGGCTTCCATTGAGAACGGATGGGAAAGATGACAAAACCACTACAAAAGCAAGAGAATTCGCGAAAGCGATTCAACTTAAATTCAATATCAATGTTGAATTATGGGATGAGAGATACAGCACCGTAGATGTAGAAAACATATTGAAAGACCTCGGAAAACATCCATCTAAAGAAAAAGGGAACATAGATAAGTATGCCGCTACGCTGATACTTGAAGAATATCTTGCTTCTCTGCCGTAGGCAGGAGAGTTTTTTCCACAAAAACGCGAAATAAAAACACTAAAATAAATTCGGACAGGATTTACAGGATTAGACGGAAAAGATAGTATTCTGCCCAAAAACTGAAATCAGCCAAACAGAAACATAAACAAACTGTTTTGGGCTAAAGCCCGAGAGAATATTTTTGATTGACTTTCCCCCGTCCTAAAGGACGGGGTAATTAAAAAGAATTAGAGCTAGTTGGTTTAACCTACCGTTTTTTTGAATTTTTTGAGGGCAAGTACGGAGACGACAAGCCCATATATGAAAAGCGCCGTTACTTCGGGCAGTAATTCCATAAAGGTCAATCCTTTCAAGAATATACCCCTTAATATTACAATATAATATCTCAACGGCATTATGTAGGTTATATATTGTATAATCTGGGGCATATTTTTTATCGGGAAGATAAACCCCGATAGGAGCATATTGGGAAGCATAAAGAACATTGCGCTTATCATTGCCTGCTGTTGAGTCGCGGAAATAGTCGATATGAAAGTGCCGATACCAAGATTTACGAATATCGCAAGCAAAGAAAGAAGAAGCAAAAGCAGAATATTTCCCCTGAAAGGCACATGAAACATAAGGATTCCTGCAACCGTTATAAACACGACATCTATAAGGCCGATTATTATATACGGGATAATTTTTCCCAGAAGAAGTTCGTAAGGTTTTATAGGGGTAACGATAAGTTGTTCTATGTTCCCGTATTCTTTTTCCTTAACAAGAGAAAGAGAGGCGATAACCATTGTAACTATTATAAGTATAAGCCCGATAATCCCGGGTATCATCGTATCCGTGCTTTTGAGTTCCGGGTTAAACAATATTCTTTCTTCAATAGTTATATCAGGGATATGACCTATAATGTTTCCGAACTGTCTCATTTTATCACTAAAGATTTCTTTTGAAAAATTATAAATTATAATTGAACCGTAATTAATTGCTGCGCTGCCGACATTGGAGTTGCTTCCATCGGTAATAAACTGCAAACTCGTTTTTTCTCCTTTTTTTATTTTCTCCTCAAAATTTTCAGGTATGCTTAAAACACATTTCACATCACCTTTAGTTAAAGCCATTTGTATATCATTTTTATCTTTTGAGACGGATTTCAGGTCAAAATATTCTACATTGGAAAACTTAGAAATCAGAAGTCTTGAATAAGAGCTCAAACTCCTATCCACTACCATTATGGAGATATGTTTAATTTCCGTCGTAACGACATACCCGAATACAAGCATCTGAAGGATTGGCGCAACTACAAGAAGCGGCAGCATACGTCCCCTTATTATATGCAGGATTTCTTTTTGAAATATTTTCAATATTCTGCTTTTGCTTGTTTTCATTTTATGCTTAAATCTTTCTCTTTTTAATTACCCTTGCAGAAACAACAAGGAAAAAGACACTAACTGCCATTAAAAACAATGCTTCTTTATAAAGCATTAAAATAGTAACGTCCTGTTTAAGGAAGATAGACCGCAAAACGTTCAAGAAATATCTTGCAGGCACAAAATATGAAAATACCTGTATAGCTTTAGGCATACTTTCTAAAGGGAAGGCAAAGCCTGACAAAAGGATAGAAGGGAGCAGGGTAGAGAAAAACGTCATCATAATGGCTTCTTCCTGTTTTTTGGCTATACTGGACATTAACATACCCATACCGAGCGCGCATAAGATAAAGAGGAAAGAAAAGAACAAAAGCGTAACTATATTCCCCCTGAAAGGCACATGGAACCACAATATTCCAAAGAAAGTGACGAGCAAGACATCTATAATGCCTATTATAATATAAGGTGTAAGTTTGCCGATAATCAATTCTGCAGAAGTCACAGGCGTTGACATTATTTCCTCATAAGTGCCGTTTTCTCTTTCCCTGACTATCGTTAAAGATGTGAGCAAAGCAGCAACAAGCATCATTATAATTGCGATAAGTCCCGGTACTACAAAATTAGCGCTTTTGAGTTCCTGGTTATACCAGACTCTTATTTCCGGCGATATATAGGGGAATTTTTTGGAATTTATGCCTTTGCTTTTGACGAAATCCATTTTAATATTATTTGCAAAGTTAGAAGTTAAAACCTGCAAGTACCCGAC
This sequence comes from bacterium, assembly GCA_041649255.1. Taxonomy (NCBI): domain Bacteria; species bacterium. The sequence continues at coordinate 70,950 of JBAZNK010000007.1, read as the reverse complement.
ACCGATTATTGCCGTATTCGCTATACTGCCGTCAACAATATATTGTATTTTTACATCTTTTCCCTTTTTCAGGTTAAAACTAAAATCCGAAGGTATTACTACTATGACTTTTATTCTTTCTCTTCTTAATGCTTTGATATTCTCATCCATATTGTTGTAAGCATTTTCGTAAGGAATAAAGTATCCCGAGCTGACTATTTTGTTTATATATCCTCTTGATAAGGATGAGTTATCCCTGTCTATTATGCCTATATCAATATTTTTAATGTCAAAGGTTACGGCATAGCCATAAATAAGAATCATTACTATGGGCATTATAAAGACTATAACAAGAGATCGTTTATCCCTTACAATTTCCACGAATTCTTTTTTAAATAAAGCGTATATTCTCTGAAAATTTAGCATTTTATTTTACCTTCTATTGTAAAGTTTCTACCACGAAAAACAAAGAAATTATAGAAAACACGAAAAACAAATAATTTACAAGTACATTGTTCATATTATTCTTACCACAAAAAACATATTACCACGAAAAAACAAAGAAATTCTGAAAGTCACGAAAAACATATTTAAATTTATAATTTTGCTTGAGAGTTCATCAAAAACTGTCTTTTCTTCGTGCTTTCGTGTTTTTAGAACTTTCGTGGTAATGTATTTATTTTCCATTTTAAATCCTTTTATCTATTACTTCTACCACGAAAAAACAAAGAAATTCTGAAAGTCACGAAAAACATATTTAAATTTATAATTTTGCTTGAGAGTTCATCAAAAACTGTCTTTTCTTCGTGCTTTCGTGTTTTTAGAACTTTCGTGATAAACATTTTTTTAGTTCTTTTTCCTGATAAGGTTTATGAAGATATCTTCCAGCGAAGGGTTATCTTCAAAGATACTTTTATATTTTATTTCTTTAGTTTTACAAAAATCTTTTATTTTTTTCTTTGCTTCTTCAATATCAATATCCTGTATAATATGGACAATAGAGCCGTGCAAGGATATGTCTTTTACGGGCATTTCTATTTTTTTCAGCGTATTAAATTCTTTTACATAGTTTTCGGAAAGTTCAACGCATAGAATGTTTCCTTTTATGAATTTCCCTTTTATTTCATCTATTTCGCCAATATCGACAAGTTTCCCCTGGTTTATCAACGCAATTCTATTACAATTTTCCGCCTCATCCATATAATGGGTAGTAACGAGTATAGTCGTGCCTTGTTGCGCCCATTTTTTTATTATTGCCCAGAATTTTCTTCTTAATACGGGATCAACTCCGGCAGTCGGTTCATCAAGGAACAGGATTTTAGGAGTATGAATAAAAGCGGTTGCAAGAGCGACTCTTTGTCTAATTCCCGCGGGAAGTTCGGCAGTTATGGTGTTTTTATATTCTTCTATATCGAGCATTTCTATGATTTCTTTTATTTTTGCCTCTTCCCCATCGACACCATATATCCCGGCATAGAATTTTATATTTTCATAAACAGTAAGGTCCGTATATAACGAGAATTTTTGTGACATATACCCGATAATTGTTTTTATTTTTTCAACATCTTTTTTTATATCGTAATTTTCTACGGATACTTCTCCTTTTGTCGGGATAAGCAACCCGCATAACACTTTTATCGTCGTGGTTTTGCCTGCGCCATTTGGTCCAAGGAATCCAAGAATTTCACCTTCTTTTACGTTAAAGGAGATATCGTCTACCGCCGTAAACGTCCCGAATTTTTTCGTCAGGTTTTGGACTTTTATGCTATATTTTTCCATAGTTATTATTTTTTGCTGCCCACTACTAACCGAACGCTTAATAAATGTATTTATTCAAAATACGCAAGGCTCCCGCCAGAGCGGGATAAATTCCACCTTGCCCTACAATTTTTTCATTCATTCCAAAATCCAGTCCGCCTCAGGCGGACTAAAATCCAAAATTCTCCATATCCCGAATAACTTTTAACGAATATACGATTAACGTTTTTTCCACTCTCTTTTTATTCAGCATTTATCATTTCCCATCGCTCTCATAAACACATCTTCTATTGACGGGGATATTTCGTTTATATGAAACAATTTACTAAACTCCTTTGTAAACGCTTCTTTCCCATCTTTCTTAAGTATTACTCTTATTTTTTCCCCTTTGAAGGAAATATCCACAACAAAAGGTTCTACGTTTTTAATTACTTTTTCATCTATGTTTTTTCCTTCAACCGGGGTAAGTTCCATCACCGTGTTATCCATTTTTTTCACTTCAACAGGATTACCTTTGATTATAATCCTACCTTCAAAAAGGAGTATTATTTTATTGCACAATTCAGCTTCATCCATATAAGAAGTGCTAACGATTATAGAAGTCCCTTTCTGTGAAAATTCCTGTAGTATTTGCCAGAAATCCCTTCTTGAAACGGGGTCAACGCCAAGCGTAGGTTCGTCCAGTATGAGAACATCGGGCTTATGAATAAGGGTAGAGATGAGGGCAAGTTTTTGTTTCATCCCTCCGGACAAGTTTTTTGCCTGTCTGGTTTTGAAATTTGCAAGTCCCGTCAAATTTAGAAGGTACTCTCCCCTATCTTTATATTCTTGTGGCGAGACTCCAAAGATTCCTGCAAAGAATTTTATATTTTCTTCAACGGTAAGCGTAGGATAGAGATTGAACTTTTGTGACATATATCCCGTATGGTATTTTATTTTTTCGCAATCTTTATCAATATCAAAGTTCATTATAGATATTTTTCCGGACGTTTTTTCAAGAATACCCGTAAGTATTCTGAGAAGGGTTGTTTTTCCCGAGCCGTCAGGACCTACTATGCCGAATATTTCTCCCGTATTTATATCAAAAGATATATCGTCAAGGGCTTTATGTTTATTGTAAAACTTAGTTAAATTTTTAACTGATACAGTATTCATATTATTCTACCCTAATTTGTCATTCTGAGCGTAGCGAAGAATCTCTCTGTTATTCCACAATCCAAAATCTGCATTCTTCCCCCTCTGTGTCCTCAATCTATTATCTGTTCTTTCCACCATAGCTAGGGTAGGCGGGGTGACGTCACCCCGCCCCTACCCGTGTGTTTTAAAAGTTTTTCGTGGTAATGTAGTTTCTTTTTTCCATTTTAATTTTATCTTTTCTTTAGTCTTGCGTCTGCAGGCATACCGGGTTTAAATATTCCTTCATCATTTGAAAGAGATATTTCAATTGCAAAGACCTCTTTTATTCTTTCATCTTTTGTCTGGATATTTTTGGGCGTAAATTCCGCCTTATCGGATATGTAAGTAATCTTGCCTTTGAAAGTTCTGTCTTTATAGGCATCTATTCTGATTTCGGCTTCATCTCCGACTTTTATTATTTCCATTTCTTTCAACGGCATATATATGGTAAGTTTAACTTCTTTCATATCGCCAAGCGTAAACAGGGGGGCAAGCTGGGATATAAGTTCTCCTTCTTCTACATATTTGTTAATTATTGTCCCGTCCCACGGCGCTTTTATTTTAGTTTCTTCTTTCATTATTTCTGCCTGGGTCAGTTTTGCTTTTATCTGGTTATAGAAAGCTTCTGACTGGTCATATTTCTGCTTGGGTATGGAATTTGACTTATAGAGAGCAGAGACTCTTTTGAAGTCTTCCTCTGCTTGAGTATAAACGGCTTTTGCTTCATCGTATTGGGCATTAATTATCCTGTCGTCAATTTCCGCAAGTATTTTATCTTTTTCGACGTTATCTCCTTTTTGAACGTATATTTTTGTAACCCTGCCGGCGATTTTTGACGCAACGTCAAGTTCCTTGATTTCTATGGTACCGGAAGCTTCTATGTAATCTTTTTCTTTACATCCATTACAAACACACATCAGAATTATAGTTAGAAAATATAATCCTTTTCCCATTTTTCCCCCTTTTTTATTATATTGGGCAAGGCATTAAAGCCTTGCCTACCCTCAATCTCCATTTTTTAAAAGCCGCTTATAAATGGAAATCTACCGTTACATTTCCGTTAGGCTTTATTGAACCAACCTGAAAAGATGACCATGCGTTGGTACTGTCTTTTGCACGAACTTTATATTGCATATCTAGCCCATACCCGTTATCATTTTCATAACAAAAATACCAGAAATCATAACTACCTAAATAACTTGAACTTGAAGCAGTAACACTAGTATCTATTTTTATATGCGCACCATCTGGAATAGTTGTATCATTACTCATCCATCTTGTCATTTCAACAAGTGTGTTGGCTACTTTATTTGTACCCCACCACACATCCCCCCCAAGATTATAAGTATCATTAGGAGGCGCTGGTTTATCGCCACATCCGGTTACTAATATCCCAAGAATGAATAGGAACAACAAATACTTTATTTTATTTTTCATTTTCCTCTATTTAATAACCGATTATTCTATTTAATTCTGCGCAGGAAATTTTATAATCATACAGAGCTTTCAGGTATTGGAACTTTGCTTCTGCCAGAGCGATATGTGAATCAAGGACATCCATATTTGTCATTGTCCCGTTTTTATAATTATCGTTTGCTATATCGTAAGCCCTGTTCGCAACGTCAATATTCTTTTCCCACAGGGAAAGCGTTATTTGGTTTTCATTTTTATAATCGAACGCATTTTCAAGTTCAATTTTTATTCTCTTTTCAATAGAGGAAATATTTATGTCGGATTCTTGTTTTTTAAAGTCATATTCCTTCATTTCAGCTCTATGTCTTCCGAAGGCAAAAAACTCCCAGTTGAAGAGAATTCTTATATCCCACCAGTTTTCCCAGTTATCCGCGTTAAAAGTAAAATCCGCATCTTTATCCATTAAGTTATAATTATACTGGAAAGCAACTTGCGGGAGCACAGAAGCTCTTTTCATATTCCTGATATCGTTATTTATTTTTTTCATTTCTTGCGCAATCACTATTTCAGACCTGTTTTCAAGGGCTTTATCCGTTGCATCTTTCAGGGATATTTCCGATTCGGAATTATGATATTTTAATTCGCCTTCAATGACAAGGCTATCTTCAATCTCTTCGCCTATAAGGAAAGCGAGTTGTTTGGTTGCGGTTTTCATTTCTCTTTGGGTTTTTATGAGTCTTGGCTGCCAGGAAAAGAGTTGGGATTCCGTTTTCAGGGAATCATATTCCGTAGCAGTACCATTTTTAACAAATTCCCTTACCAAATCAAGATGTTTTTGGAGGGTAGTTATTGTCACCTGTATCAATTTTTCCATTTCTTTTGAAAGGACGATGGAGTAGAAGACTTTTGTGACATCAACTTTCAGTTTCGTTTTGGACATTTCAAGTTCGGCGGATTTTATTTTATATTCCGATTTATAAGAATTAAGCACTGCCATATTCCGTCCGCCCAGATATAAAGGTTGGTTTAGTTTAAGTCCGCCACTGTAGTTGTTTTGGTGCGCATATTGCAATAAAGGATTTCCTGCTATTTGCGGAATTGTGGCTCCCGGAGTGAAGAAAGACTTAAAATCAAAAGCAGGAGGCTCTTTACTTAAATGGGTATAAAGACCGGTTAAGCTAAGGGTAGGCAGGAAATAAGTTTTCGCCTGGTAGATTTTTGAGCTTATGGCATCAAGTTCTTTTTGAGTTTTCATAATATCGGGGTTGTTTTTCATTGCTTTATTTAAGCAGTCATCAAGGGTAATGGGTTTAGAGAAAGAAAGCATTGGAAATAGTATAAATAGAAATAAGTAAAGAACTCTTTTCATTTTCACCTCTCTTTCCTACCCACGGCAGGAAGGTTTTATACCATCAAGTACTAATTTGACTATAAATTCTTTTCTTTCTTTTATAAATTTATCAAAGTCGGAAGGTTTATATACGCCGATAGCTTCAAACAGCGGTCTTGCAAAAAAGGATGCCATTACCTGCCCGGCAATACTTATTATCAGATGAGCTAAATTAATACTTCTTATCTCGCCTGATTTCATTTTTTTATCAAAGTATTTAAATATGTTACCGGTATCGGGGTTAAGGGGAAAGAATTGTGATTTTGAAATATCTTTCAGTATGTTATATTTTGTAAAATCTTTTCCTCCACGGCTGAACTCGTATTGAACAAGACGCAGGTAATCCGGGTTTTTAGAAGCAAAATCAACATAAATATCTATAATTTCTTTTATTTTATTTTCAATAGACACATCTTCATCGCTTATATTAATAAGGTTTTCAATAACCGTTTTAAAAATACTTATCAAAGCTTCTTTATATATTTGTTTTTTGTTTTTATAATAGTAGAATAGCATTGCTTTATTGATTTTTGCTTTGTCGGCAATTCTCTGCATACGAGCGCCGTAGAAGCCGTATTCAAGGAACTCCTTAATAGCGTATTTAAGGATTTTTTCTTTTGTTGAGTATTTCGTATTAGTATTATTAGCCATTTCGATTATTAACTAACCAATTGGTTAATTCATAAATAAGAAATTGTCAAGAGATTTTTTGTACTAAATAAAAAACTACAAAAAGAAAACAAAATACAGAAAACTAAACAAAAGAATATTCACCGCAGAGTCGCAGAGGAAAAACAGAGAGTACTGAGAACAGAAAGTCGAGAGTAAAACAAACTGCAAACAGAGGACACAATACAGAAGAGTTTCCCCGAGAGGGCGCAGAGAAGAATGAGTAAAAAATTCACATGGTGATATAGAGACGCGCAAACATAAAAAAAGGAATTCTAAGATTAAAAGGATTAGCGGATGAGGCTATAACTGAAGCCAATCCAAGCTCTTATATCCCAGCGATTATATTCTACGCTTTCGTAAAGTTCGTCTCTCCAACTCGCCTGCGCATCCTGACCTTCAATATCTGCCGTAGCTAAGGTAACATAGTCAAATAAAAAACCAACGGTAAAGCATAGTTTAGACATATTTGACGTTTCAATCGGTTTTTCAAGCGCAGACAAAATCGGCACCAAACTCTGTCTCCAGCAGGCACCTAAGGAAATTCCATAAACCGACGAAAACTTTCCGTGAAGAAATATATCAGATGTAGTATCCATTATCGGGTTACATACATTGAACGCAGAAAAAGGTCCTCCACCTATCCATACAGAAGTAAACGGTTGCTGGTTATAGACAAAATATTTAGCCACAAAAGATACGGGGATAGAAATCACATCATACCCCTCGGTAATTTCTACAAATCCATTTCGGGGAGGAGCAGCTTTAGCAACAGTATCTGCATCCCATATCCTAAAGCCTGTTTTGTAGAAACCACAGGATAATTCCATCCCTCCTGCTCTCCCGGGAAAATTAAGTTCCATTACGACTTCAGGCATAAAGGCAGACGATATAGTATTGTTCCTTGCATCTTCCCCTGTTATAGCATATACACCGCTATCGCCATAAGTTTGAGTAAACACGCCAGAATTCACAGGGGAATCAAAATGTCTCCATACGTATTGCAATTCTCTTTCTGCCATTCCGCCATAGAGACAACTAAAACGTAAACCGATATCAATATTTGCGGGAGAATTATAATCGTAAATAGAGGTAATAATACCGGCAAATAAAATTATAAAACCCATATTTTGGTAGCATACTTTATTAAAAAAATTTTGTCAAGTGCGGAATTCCAATTTGGGATTGGGGATTTTTCCTGCCTGTCGGTAGGCAGGGAGTGCGGATTGAAAAAAGATTAACGAATTAGAAAAACAGAGAACAAAAAATTCTGCACACAGATAAACAAGATTAAAAAACGGATAACAGAAAGATACGAAAATAAAAGCAGCTAGCAGATATTTTGCAAGAGATTGTACGAGATTAGACAGTAACAGAAAGATAAAAAGTACAAACGAGATTCTTCGCTACGCTCAGAATGACAAAAAGGAGAACCAATAGGAAACAGGGAACAAATCAGGTGAGGCTGAAGAAGGAGAAGATAGCGTCTTTTAGAGGCTGTATATCCTGATGAGCAGATATGAACAATGCATCGGGATATTTAAGTTTAAACGTTTCAACGAGAAAAGCATCTTTATCTATTTTATTAAAGACATAAATCATAGGTCTTTTTATTACGCCAAGTTCTTCAAGCAGGGCATTTCCCGCGGCAAGATGTTCCTCACAATTAGGATGAGAAATATCAACAACGTGCAACCGCAAATCCGATTCAATCGCTTCCTGAAGCGTAGACTTAAACGAGTTGATGAGTTCGTGAGGCAGTTTTCTTAAAAAGCCTACGGTATCCGTAACAAGAACTTTTTCCAGATTCGGCCCCATAAGAGTTCGTGTCGTGGAATCAAGGGTAGAAAAAAGTTTATTTTCCACGAGCAAATCTGAACGGGTAAGTTTGTTCATAATAGTTGATTTCCCTGCATTCGTGTATCCTACAAGGGCTACTCGTCTGAGAGACCTGCGTTGATTTGATTGGACTATTCTGCTTTTTTCTATCATTTCCAATTTTTTATTAAGGGTATGGAGTCTATCCTTTATTTTACGACGGTCAGTTTCGAGTTTTTTTTCGCCGGGGCCCATTGTCCCGATACCTCCGCCGAGTCTTGACATTTCAATACCTTTACCGGTTAACCTTGACCTGCTGTATTTAAGCTGGGTAATTTCGACTTCAATTTTAGCGCCCATAGTACTAGCGTGTTTCGAGAAGATATCAAGAATGAGTTCTGTTCTGTCCAATACTTTTCTGTTTGTAATTTCTTCGAGGTTTCTTTTTTGAATACCGGAAAGTTCCGTATCAAAAATAAAAATATTGATGTTGAGTTCTTCGGCGATTTTGGCAAGTTCTTCGGCTTTACCTTTTCCGATAAAATAACGGGGGTCAATTTTTTCCCTGCGCTGGATTATTTTTTCTACGACTTCGCCGCCGGAGGTTTTGCCTAAATCAACGAGTTCATTAAGGAGGTCAATCTTTTCCTGTTTATCTTCTTTTTGAGTTATAACACCAACAAGAAATAGTCTTTCGTTTAGCACTTTTGTTTGAGTATAATGGGATTAAAGGTATAGTCAAGGAAATCTTTCAAAAACAGACAACAGAGTTTTCACCGCAGAGTCGCTGAGAACGCAGAGAACAAAAACAGAGAGAATTTTAGTCCCGCCATACCTGGGGCAAGCATAGATTCACACAGATAAAGAACAGCAAACAGTTTATTTTAGCAGCACAATTTTTTTAGTTAAGGCTTTTCCGCCAATATTAGCGCAGACAAAATAAATACCATTTTTAGGGATAGTTGTGGTAAAACTATAACTTCCTTTGCCCAAATTTCCTTCATATACAAACTGTTTTAAATTTCCGGCAACATCGTAAATTTTAAGCGATACGTTTGATAATTGGTTTATACTTAAAAGCATCACGGGTTTGTTATTTTGATAAATAACATTTAAGTCAACGGTTTCAATATTTGTCGTTTTTTCTTCAACCGGTGTCGGGCAATTGGATTCTATGGCATAAACGGGACCATCGTTTCCTATGCCTACAATTTCCACACAGCCGTCACCATCTATATCTCCTATTCCGTGTGTCGGGTGAACATCATTATTGAGAACATGTAATTCCCATTTCAAACTTCCATCTTCTCCACTTAGACAGGCAAACCAGCCTACGTGATTTGCGTCTATAACTTCAAGTTTACTGTCACCGTCAACATCTGCGAGTATAGGGATGGAACCAATCGTCTGTGACGTAGGGAAAGCGTAGCTCCAATTCTCCGTTCCCATAGCTTCATCCAGCGCCCTAATTCCATTGTTTCTCATAATTATTTCGAGGCGGCTATCATTAGCGATATCTCCAAGACTTACGCCTTCATTTACACCGATTCCGGCAAGCACTCCATAATTTTTTTTCAATATAAGCGCCCCGCTTTGGCCGTTAATTATATAAATAGAAGAACTATGATGCACGACAACTTCTACTATTCCGTCCAAATCAATATCGCCTAAAGTCGGCACAAAAATCAACCATGACGGAGTCCCGCTCACGCCACAATATTCGGTTGAACATCTCCATACGGTTGCTCCGGTTAAGCCATTAAGGGCATAAACCGTTTCATCGTTACTCGCTATAATAACTTCCGTACCGGGATTACCATCTACGTTACCAATTGCAGGAGAGCTATAAACGTTAGTGCCTCCGGTTTCCCCGGTATGTGACGTCCACATTGCAGCACCGGTAGCGCCTATAAAACATTTAGTAGAATCAATCGTATTTACAACCACTTCAACGGTATTCGTATCGCCATCAACATCTCCGATGACAGGAGACGAAGACAATTCGTTTCCTACTTTACGTGACCATTTAATTGCAGAACCATCTCCTTTGACAGCATAAAGAATGCCGTTACGGTCACCTATCAGAATTTCTATTGCGCTATCTCCGTCAATATCGCCTATTGCCGGGCCTGAAGTGTAAGTAGATGCACTTCCTAACTGTTTACTCCATTTAATTTGACCATCTCCCCCATTAATTGCGTACAAAACTCCATCTTCTCCGCCGACCACTATTTCCACTATGTCATCGGTATCCACATCACCAATAGCAGGAGAAGAAGATATGCACGGGAAGGTATCATTTTTCCATTTAACCCATGCGCTGTCCATTGTTCCACGTTCGCCGTTTTGAGCAACAAACAATCCGGTTCTCTGGGGATTTCCCATAAGCATAGGCCATGGCAAGTATGCACAACTTGCCGGATTAGTAAATACAAACAAAAAACCAACAGCAAACATTTCTTTTTTCATAAATTCTCCTTGTTTATTTTAACAAAATATTTCTATGTTATAACTACTCTTCTATACCTTTATTGTCAAGAGGGAATTTTGAAAAATAGATAACAGAAAGTTTAGACGGTATAGATAGTATACTGCACCCTATTAAGAAAATGGTTAAAAAAGAGAGAAAAAGGAATATGTTAGAAATAGGGGGGACAAATTTTGAGGATTCGTCTATATTTCTTTACTAAACTTTTCCGCTTGACAAAATTGGATAAAATATTAAATTAGTAGTAGTAATCTTCTTTTATCTGACAAAAGGAACAAATGGGAAGAAAAGACTATAGAGGGATAATAATTGGAATGTCGGGAATTTTAGTTGCCCTAATAGGTTGGGCTAATGCAGATATAACGTTTTCTAAAAAGAACCAGGAAGTTAGAACCCGAAATAACCTGAAAACATCTTCTGAAAAAAACCAAGAAGTTGTAACACTTGACAGTATACTGTTGTGCCCAAAAACAGGGAATGGATTAATCCCAAATGCAATAGCTGTAGATACAATTGCAAATAAAATTTATACGGTAGACACGGGCTATAATTTTCTCTTAAGCGATTATAAATTCCGAAATGTTTCAGTAATTGATGGAACAAATGGTTCAATTATTGCTAGAATAGCTATGGGTGTACACAATAAGAACAGCAGTATTTGCGTGAATTCGGTTACGCATAAAATCTATGTAACAAATTATGATAACAATAGTGGTGATAACAAGAGTATTTCCGTAATAGACGGGACAAAAGATTCATTGGTTGCCGTAATAAGTGTTGGATATAGGCCTGAGGGTATATGTGTAAATACAAATACAAATGAAATATATGTTACAGGCGGACACACTATCTCAGTAATTAATGGGGGGACTAATTCAGTTATTGACACCATAGATATTGGATATGGTTTTGTGAGTATCTGCGCAAATCCAATCACGAATAAAATATATGCGTCAAATAATTCGTATAATAAGATTTCAGTGATTGATGGGACTAATAATTCTGTCATTAAAACAATAGCCGTAAGTACCCCTGAAGGTATTTGTGTAAACTCAGTTACAAATAAAATTTATGTAGCGCAGGGAATTTATTATGGGAATGGTAATAGTGTTTCAGTAATTAACGGGGCTACTGATTCTGTTGTTGATAGTATAGTTGTTGAGACTTGCCCCTGGGGTATTTATGTAAATCAGAGAACAAATAAAATCTATGTAGCAAATCAAAGCAGCAACTCTGTTTCAGTTATTGACGGGACAAATAATTCAATTATTGAAAAAGTAAATGTAGGATATAAGCCTTCCAATATCTGTGTAAACCCGGTTACAAATAAAACTTATGTAGTAAATTGTGGGAGTTATAATATTTCAGTAATTGACGGGACGAATAATTCAGTTGTTGCCACATTAACTGTTGGGGTTTATCCCAAAGGTATATGTGTAAATCCAAACACAAATAAAATCTACGTAGCAAATTGGCCCGGCAATAACGTTTTTGTAATAAACGGGACAAATAATTCAGTAATTGATACGGTAGCCGTAGGAAGTAATCCCAGTGGTATATGCGTAAACCCGAATACGAACAAAATCTATGCAGCAAATAATTTTAGTAACAACGTTTCGGTAATTGACGGAACGACCGATTCGGTAATTACCACAGTAAGCGTTGGGTCTCAGCCTATTAGTATATGTGTAAATCCAAACACAAATAAAATCTATGTAGCGAACCAAAGTGGAGCTAATCTTTCAGTGATTGATGGGGCAACTAATTCCGTTATTAGTGCAATAAATAGTACCGGATATGCCCAGAACATGTATGTAAACCCGGTTACGAATAAAATTTATATAGCGAGGTCAAATTCTTTTCTTTCCGTAATTGACGGGGTTAGCAATTTAGTCGTTGATATGGTATCTATTGGGGCCGGATGTTTCGATGTTTGTTTAAACTCTCTTATGAATAAAATCTACGTAGTAGGATATAATGGCTGGGTTTCAACAATTGATGGAGCAACCGATTCGATTATTAATACAATAAGCATACCCACTACTTCGTGTTCCCGTCTTAATAATATCTCTATAAATCAAAGAATAAACAAAATCTATGTATCAAATTCGGATAACACTGTTTCGGTAATTAAAGGGGCTAACAATACGTTAGTGCAAACAATTTCTGTCGGGAAAAACCCACAACACATTGCAGTTAATTCTCAGAATAGTTTGGTATATGTTGGTTGTATTAATTCGGGAGGGGTTTGGGTACTTAAAGATTACGTAGGGGTAGAAGAAAGTTCAAAAATTACCCCCCCTTCGACTACGCTCAGGGCAAGTCAAAATCCGTTTGTTCAATCAACGGTGATTAATTACCAGTTGGCTGTGAAGAGCAAAGTTTCGTTGAAGATATATGATGTTTCAGGTAAAGCAGTAAAGACATTAGTGAACGGGGAAAAAGAAGCGGGGAATTACAACATCAATTTTTCAAGCAAGGGATTGGCGACGGGGATTTATTATGCGAAGTTTCAATCCGGGAACTACAAAGAGACCAAAAAACTAATTTTAATGAAATAACATGAAAAAATCATTTATTTTATATTACCTGGTTATTTTCGCCGGGAATATTTACTCCTGCACGTGGACGAGAACCATTGGAGGTTCCGGCAACGACTATGGGTACTCTATGTGTTTCGCACAGGATACGGGTTATATTCTTACCGGTTGCACTGATTCTTACGGTGCGGGGGAAACAGATGCGTGGTTAATAAAAACAGATACTTTTGGAGTAATGCAGTGGAGCAAAGCATTCGGTGGTGCGGATTCAGACGGTGTATATTCGGTTCAGAAAACGGCAGACAGCGGTTATATCGCAGTCGGTTATACAAAGTCTTTTGGCGTTGGAGAAAGCAATATATGGTTTATAAAAACGGACATAAACGGCGATACGGTATGGACAAGGGCTTATGGGGATTCAGGCGAGTATGCTTATTCCTATTCTACTACAAATACAACAGACAGTAGTTATGTCGCGGTTGGGACAAGAAATTCAGGCAAAGACGTATGGCTAATAAAAGTTGACAGTAACGGCGACACCTTATGGACAAGGACTTTTAAGGACTACGGCTACGGACGATGCGTTCAGCAGACCAGGGACAGCGGGTATATTATAACCGGATACTCTTCTTCTCTTGTAGCCGGAATTACAGTTTCCTACTTGATAAAAACGAATGCAAATGGGGACACAATGTGGACAAAAACATTTGGGAATGGGTATTTATATTCTGTTATCGAGACAAAAGACAATAGATATGCCATGATAGGGAACTATGGTTATTCCGGTTACCGAATATGTTTTATTAAAACGGATTCCGCGGGTGAAATAATTTCTAATTTTTATTTGGATAATTTTTATGGAATAGGGCGTTCTATTGCAGAAATTAATGACACGAATTATGTAATAGTGGGGTTAGGGGGTTGCACGACTCCAAATCAAGCTACAATATTGAACTTTAGTTATTTTTATTACTCTAACCCGTTTGGTTATTATGAATGTTTCACCGGAAAATATTCCAGTGATGCATATTCTTTTGTACAAGTTTCTGGCAGCGCATACGTTTTAGTCGGGTACACCAATTCTTATGGGAGGGGCAAAAACGATTTATGGCTTATAAGAACAGAAAAAAACACTTGGGATGCGTGTATGTTTTTTACCGGCATTGAAGAAACTTCTTCCAATAAAAATTATTTTCCATCAGTTTCTATATCGCCTAATCCTTTTATTCGTTCAACGGTAATCAGTTTTGAGTTACCTGCATTGACCGCTAACCAATGTCCACTGACTACTCTTCGTCTCTACGACATTTCCGGCAGAGAAAAGATGACTTTATTTAATGGCAATGCAAAGGCAAAAAACGTAATAACTCTTAATGCAAGTTCTTTGTCATCGGGCAGGTATTTCTTGAGAATGGAAACAGGAAGCGAAAGTATAGTAAAAGAATTAACGATATTTAAATAAAAATGAAAAAGTTTGTGCTGACATTAGGATTACTTTTTATAACAAACGCAATTTATTCTTCAACATGGACGAGCACATACGACAGTTCAGGGAACAGTTATGGATATGATTTGGTAATATCCAGAGATAGTTGTTATGTTGTGGTTGGGAATATTCAAAACAATATATGGTTATTAAAAGTAAATAGAAATGGGGTTCTTATCTGGGAGAAAGAATTTGGCAGTTCCTATATTGATGAATTCGGCTATTCCTTAGATACTACTTATGACGGGGGATATATAATAACAGGAGCAATAGGGGGGAACAATGTCAATCTTATAAAGACCGATAGCATTGGAGATACTCTTTGGACAAGGGCTTTTAATAACGGAGGCAAAGGGCATTGTGTAAGACAGGCAATAGATTCCGGTTATATTGTAGAGGGTTTTTACAGTAATGGTAATATGTTATTACTAAAGACGGATAAAAATGGGGATTCTGTCTGGGGTAAAAATTTTAATGCTTATGAAATGGGTAAAGGGGGAGGGATTTGCGGAACATCCGATAGTAATTATATAGTAGTTGGGACTGATTCCATTAACAGTATTTATTATTTGATGATACTAAAAATAAATAATGCAGGAGATACTTTATGGTCTAAGCATTTAACTATGGGGGTTTTTGGACAGTGTATCCGTAAAACATTGGATAACAATTATATCATAGCAGCTGCGTATGGGACTCCTACATACTTACTAAAAATAAATTCAATGGGGGATACCTTATGGACAAAAGAATTACCTTATTTCTATTTCCGTTCTGTTTATCCTACCCGGGACAGTGGATATATCCTCACAGGTCAAAAAGGGATTTTAGTCAAAACCGATAAAACAGGAACAGTTGAATGGGTTCAGACTTTTCCCGGTGTAGATAATTATTCTGTTAAGGAAACTTGCGACAGCGGTTATATTACGGTAGGGACCATATCCGAGTATGCCGCAAATAATAAAGTTGCTCTTTATCTTATGAGAGCAGACCCCACCGAAAGCGTGGAAGAAAAATCAAAAATCAAAACCCCTTCGACTACGCTCAGGGCAAGTCAAAATCCATTTATAAACAAAACAACTCTTCAATATACAATACCCATATCTTCCAAAGTATCGTTAAAGGTTTATGATATTTCCGGCAGGGAAGTGCGAAAGCTTGTGGATGGGATACAAAAAGCAGGGAGTTATAATTTAAATCTTGATGGGAAAGAGTTGAAGGCAGGAGTTTATTTTGTGAAACTTACTTCCGGGGAACAAACGGTTACGAGTAAAGTAATCGTGTTGAAATAATCTTTAAAACAAGCCCGGAAGAGTATTTTGGATTAGTCGCCTGCTATCCGGCAGGGATTTTCACGAATTAAGACGGATAAAAGAATACGGGGGAGTAACAATGGGATCATTTCCAATTATAGCCTTGAGCGCTGCCGTAAATGGTACCTAATTCCCAGCCGAGAGAGGCGCCGGTTATAATAAAGAAACTAGTTGGTTCTCTTTCTTTTACCATATTTTCAGCCGTTCCTACGATTACGCCGGCAGTCGCGCCTATTGCGGATAAGATAAATCCCTGAAGCAAGCTTCCACATAATGATTTTGGATAAGAGCCTTTTTGTTTTAATATTTTTCCGGTTAAAGAGGCTCCGATAGACGTTAATATCGGCGTTAAAACCAGGCTTGAAATTGAGGGGTGAGTTATAAGATTCCGATTGATTTTTCTACTCGTGTCTTCGAGCATAGAGCTGAGAGGGAGGCTAACGGCAATTGCCGTCAGGGCGCCAAGTATACTTCCGCCTGTTTCAATGGATATACAATTGTATTTGTTATTTGAATTATTATCGAAGGAGTTAAAAAACGAATCGTTTTCCGAGCCGGAGTATAAAGCTTCCGAAGATGGTAAATTTTCGTCGTTAGTATCAGGGGTCTCCCCTATTGTCAATATAGAGGGTTCGGCATAAAGGAAAGCAGAAGATTTCGGTAGAAGAGATTCAGCGGAAATAGTAGTTATTGAAGGAAGAATTATTGCAATCAAGGTTAGTATTTTAATTTTCATAGTTAAAAAAGTTAGAGAGATGTGTTAACGAATACTCTCCTATAAAAGACAGCCCATAGACAGACAAGAATGTCTGTCCTACCACTACAAAGAGAATTTTACAGAAAAGACAATAATGCCGAAGGAGGGAGTCGAACCCTCACTTCCTTGCGAAAAGCGGATTTTGAATCCGCCGCGTCTGCCATTCCGCCACTTCGGCAATATTATTTTATGTTTCGTATTGTAGAGGGTTTTGGAGTAAAGTCAATAAAAAAAATAGGAATATTCACCGCAGAGTCGCAGAGTCCGCAAAGGGAAGATAGAAAGTATATCAGAGTATCAGCAAATCAGAGTGCAGGTTATCAGTGGATCAGAACATCAGGAACGAAAACAGAGAGCGGAAAATAGATTTTTGGGGTATAAACCGGGGACATAGGTAACAAAAAAATGGAAAATATAGAGTAAAAAATAAAAAAACAAAAATATATAATTTGGATAAACAGATAAAACCGGATAACTTGGACTAATCCCGGTCAAGGCGGGAAAACTCCAAGTAATCGCAGAGAACAGAATAACAGAAAACAGATTGCCACGAAAACACGAAAACACAAAGAAGACACGAAAAAAAATAGAGAATTTTTGTACGCACCCTCCAAAAAGATCGGCGGGCAGGCACGAATAAAGAAAAACAAAAAGTTATAGAGTTAAACAGAAGAGACAAACAAATGAGAGCACAGAGATAAAAACCAACAGGCTATGACGAAAACACGAAAGAAAGAAATACAAAAATAAGACAGGATTAACAGGATGGAAAGAGATTATAATAGATAAAACAAAACACAAAGAACAGAGCAGAAGACACAGGGAGAAGAGAACAAAGAGATTCTCCTCCAAAAAGATCGGCGGACAAGTTCTCTACGCTCGGAATGACAAACAGAGCAAAACAAGAAGGGGACAGGTGAAAACCTGTCCCCTTGTCTTTTACAGATTATAGTTATCTGAGGATTGTGAGTTTTTGAGTTTTTGTAAGAGTGCCTGTTTTGAGCGTCACAAAATATATGCCTTTGCTTAATCCGACAGATTGCAGTTTCAGCGTATGATTACCTGCTACCTGTTCACCGGAATAAAAAGTCTTTACCAATCTGCCCGTTAAATCAAATAGCTGTAAGGAGATATTCGTTTTATTCGGAAGAGTATATCTTACATTAGTGTATGAAGATACGGGATTTGGCATTGGTGAAAGCAACGTCAAAGTGTACGGGATTTTTGGATTATCCGATATGCCGAGTGTATCGCCATTTATGAAATCCCACCAGTTAGGAAAATCTTGAGTAAATGATAACTGCATATAAGCAGTATCCAGATCGTCCACATCATACGGATAATAAATCGCCATTCCGTGAGAGCTGTCAAAGCCAACGCTTCCTTTTCTTATGACTGCGGAATTCACCGCATTCATAACTGAATCAGCCCAATTTCTTACCGACGATGATAATCCTGATTTCCCTTTAATGTGAGCGGCAAAGTCATATAAATCTATATGAGCATTGGGTGATTCAAAATATTCTTCGGTATAGTATCTTGCGTTGTCTATGTCACCATTGGTTCTCCCGCCTGCCTGCATAAGTTTTACTGCAAAGGTATCTACACAAGCGGAAAGGTGAACAAATTTATTATTGAGTAAAACGGAAGATAGAGTGACATTTTCAGTGCCATTATAATAGTTAGTATACTTATCGACCATTATGTTTGCGAACTCTTCAGGAGTAACGGAGTAATTAGCATTTAACGAATCCAGTATTTCGTCATAAGGATAATCATCTTGAGGAATGGAGTATTCGGAAGCGACAAAGAAATCGACATTGTTTTTGACTTCATAAGCGACTTCCTGCATTCCCATATAAGAGGCATCATTAGCAAGTATATCGAGATTTTTGCCCAAAATAGTTTTCACGCTATCCATTGCCCGTCCATATTCTCCGCTCGCAACGCCTATGTAACTACCATCGGTTTCGTCATAGCTCGTGCCTTTGATTGAGGATTTTTTTGCACCTTTATACCATCCATCTGCGGGGCCCCACATAATGAGAGCATAATTATCCGCAGGATAATTCTGAACGCCCCATCTAACAAAATCAACAAGAGAATTCGGGTCGCCCATATTTATTTCCCCGAGGTCCGATTTAAGTTCCGAACGAATTGTCATACCGGGATTAAGGTCGGGAGTGATAAGGTATCTGCGGGCAGAAGTCCAGTTTCCATTTGAGGTATCAAATCCAGGGTTTCTATCATATTGAACGACTACGGTATATTTGGAGGTATCCATACCTGCTTCGAGTTTGTTAACATCAATCGTAGCATTATATTCGGAGCCATTATCACCATTCATATAGACAAGGATTGTCCATTTTTTGTGAATAGTTACGGTATCATATTTAACGATAACGCCGTGAAAATAATCAACATTTTCGCTATACCAGTCGCCATCATTATTATAAGCAGAAGGCAGACTATTTATAGTATCAAAAGCAGTTGTAGGCATAAGCGTATCCCATTCGTAATTACCAACCCAGAAGGGACCAGTAACGTATATAGGAGAACTTAAGGGGAATATATTTAAGGATATTCCCGAGTCAGTTGCCGTTGCCATAGTTTCCATGCTGAACAATCTTGGACCGATATCACTAGGCGCATCATCCCAAATAAACAAGCTGCAGGGTTTTGAAGCTGCGGTATCGCTCATTACGCCGTGAATTATAGCCATTATAGAGCAGGATTTCACAGGAGTAAACATAGTGGCTTCGTATTCCTGTCTGTCATCCTTGCCCCAGCAATCAAAAGGCGGAAGCAAATCCGGCTGTAAAGTATCTATTGGGCCTTTTGTGCCTTTAACGACGAATGGGTTTGTTTGGTTTATATTTTGATAATTATGTCCTTTCGAGAAAAGCATCGTCGTTTTGGATGCTTCCACGGAGACATAACTCATAACAAAAAGCGCTACAAAAAACATCTTACGCATACTACCTCCTTGTAAAATTGTTGATACGTTAATATGTTGGTATAAATATGAAAAGAAGTGGTATATGTCAAGATTTTAATTTTTTTAAGAATTCAACCCCAGAAAGAATACAGAAAATTAGCCACAGAAGAGCACAGAAATACACGGGAAAAGGAGTAAAGAGTTGGCAAAAATTACAACCAAAGGACAGAATACAGAAGAGTAACACAGAGCAGAAAAACAAAACAGAGAAAAGTTAGCCACGCCTACCTGCCTGCGGTAGGCAGGGAAGAGAATTCAAAAAGATACGCACGGATAAAAATAAGGATTTGAAGATTAAGAAAATACGAATGGGGGGAAATAGTGTGGAAATATGTGATATTGCAAAAATAAAACTTGATTTTTTTTGCTTTAACGTATAGAGAAATAGGAATTAAGATTTATGCACCGCTAGCTCAATTGGCAGAGCATCGGACTCTTAATCCGAGGGTTCTGGGTTCAAGTCCCAGGCGGTGTATGTTTATCAGAAGACCAGAGAATCAGCGGATCAGAGAAAAATAGACCAAGAAATTCAAATGATGCGCCTGTAGCTCAACATGCCAAAGAGATTGGCATGCAGGTTGGATATCCGCCTTCGGCAGACAGGGACTATCCGGCTACAGGGGATATAGATAACAGAAAGTATAAATGGAAATGATGCGCCTGTAGCTCAATTGGATAGAGTATCCGGCTACGAACCGGACGGTTGGGGGTTCGAGTCCCTCCAGGCGCGGGGTTTTTATCCTCTAAAATTTTAAGTATGTATGTTTATGTAATCGCAAACAACGAAAATAGATTATATGTTGGAATGTCAGAGTGTCCCGAAAAACGATTACAAGAGCATAACTCCGGAAAGACGAAATCGACAAAAGGATATATGCCTTGGAAAATAATATATATCCAGGAATGTAAAAATCGTGCGGAAGCGAGAGTGGTAGAAAAATACTGGAAATCAGGAAATGGCAGAGAAAAACTAAAGGCCACGATAAGATAAATATGATGTAGCTCAATTTGGATACCCTCCTTCGGCGGGCGGGCCCGCCTATCAAGTAACTCCAATAAATAGTCTGAACGGCGGGCGGGGACTATCCGGCTACGAACCGGACGGTTGGGGGTTCGAGTCCCTCCAGGCGCGGGGTTTTTAAAATAAAAGTCCCGCCACAAAGACACTAAAGCACAAAATTCCACTAAATATAAACCACGAATAAGAGATTATAACCACCCCGCCACAGCGGGGTAAACTCCGCCCGCAAAGGGAAGATAGAAAGTATATCAGAGTATCAGAAAATCAGAGTGCAGATTATCAGTGGATCAGAACATCAGGGACAAAAACATAGACAGGGGAAACAGATTGGAACCACAAGATTTCACACCTGCCTGCGGTAGGCAGGGACACGAAAAACGGAAGAACAGATAAAAGTTTTGGACGCAGATTGACAGGATTAACAAACAGATAAAAGATGTTCGACCGGACACATGTCTATCAGATTAAAAGAGATTAGGCGGTTGAGCGATAGTTAATATTATTTTAAGACTACAACTTTTAGGGTTTTGATGTATGTATTTTTTGTAAGTTGTTTTATTTTTAGGAAATATATTCCCGAAACAAGTTTAGGGACAGAAAAAGTCATACAGTTACAGTTTTCATTATCCGGGGACAATATTTGGCAAAACTTTCCCACAATATCATACAATTCAAAACTTATATCATTATCAATTCCTGAGGAGACAGATTTTATAATAATTTTATTTATGCAAGGATTTGCAAGCATAGAAAACATCTTATTCTGATGATAATCATTTTCTTCAACAACTATATTCTTCCAATCAGTAATTTTTGCATATACATCCCAGCTTTTCAACCTACGATTATCAAGCCATGCGAATCCTATTAATTCATTTCCCATTGCTATACTTTTCCATGTCCACTGGTGATTTCCCCACCACATATCTTGATTAATCGGGCTATTATTTCCAATTGCAATACCGCTAGATTCATAGCATTGAGCCATTACATTTAAATCTCCGCTCTGGCTTCTGAAGTCCGTCCACGCAACAACAAACCGACCGGAATCATCTATTGCTATAGATGGATTTTCATGGTTTCTTCCGGAAATATTATCATCATTAACTCTAAAATTATTACCAATAGGAAAGCCATCAGGATTAAAGATTTGCCCATAAACATCCCAACTTCCATTTCTTTTATCCTCCCATACAACAATAAAATTGCCATAGGAAGGAGAATATTTTCCTTTATCCGTGGCAACTGAAATGAATAAGCATTCATTTGTAGTAAGGGCATCATCAACTTTAAAATTTTCTCCCACAGGGTTTCCTATTTTATCATATAATTGGGCATAAATATCTTGCCCATTATCTACCCAGGCAACTACAAAGTTTCCGGAATCATACATTGCAACGGCAGGAAGCATTCTATCAAAGCTTCTCTTCCCATAAACCTCAAAAATTCCATTAATGGGAATGCCTGCAGAATCATACCTTTGTCCAAGAACCGTAATTCTACCCCCTTGCCAATTATTCCAGAACACGACAAAATTTCCCGAATTATTTATTGCCACTGTCGGCCAGGCATTAAGATATATTCCCGTACTTATTCTGAAGTTTCCTGTCGATAAACCCGTTTGGTTAAAAGCGCCTCTTTGCCCGTATATGTTGAAATTACCATTTCTTTTATCTTCCCATACTATTACAAAATCCCCTTTAGAATTCATAGAAAGTGTCGGGAATATTTGCGGATTTCCCGTCCCATCATCATTTATTCTGATATTATTTTCCTTAGCAACTCCGGTTGAAGTATATTTTTGGCAATAGATATCCGGGTCGTTATAAGTATCTATAGCACCATTTCTGTAATCATACCATACTATTACAGAGTTACCCATACTGTCCATTGCAATTGCAGGAAAGTCCTGACACGGAGAGGCGTAATCGTCATTTACTTTATTTTGTGTTCCAATAACATTACCGGGGAGAACAAATTTCTGATAATAAACATCCGGATTATTTTCTCTATTATCTATCCATGTTATAATGAAAATTCCGGAATCATTCAGGGCAACACGAGGAGAATTTGCTTTCGTTCCTGATGTAGCGATCAATTCCGAGGTGCAAGAATCCCCGGATGAATTCCATACTTTATAAAGTATGGAGTTATTCATTACACTATTTTCCCAAACTGTTATGAAATATCCGGAATTGTTTCCTTTAACCAAGGGATATTTTCCTTTAGACATTATAGTAAAATTAGTCTTGCAAGGGGTTCCGGACAAATCATATAATTGAGCACATATATTTGAATTTATATTTTCGCTTTCCCATACAACTATAAATTCGTTATTATTTACCGAAGATATGCAGGGTTTGCCTTGATAACCAGCAGTGTCGATATTTATTTTAAAGTTATTTCCAATTGGAGTGCCGTTATTATATATTTGTCCATACACATCTGCGCTGCCATTTCTATAGTCTTCCCAGACTACCATAAAATTACCGGTAGATAGAGTTGCTACGGAAGGGAAAAGATTTTTATTAGACGTATTCTCATTTATTTTTAAATTTCCTCCGCAAGGGGTAGCGATTGAGTCATATAATTGGCCATAAATATTCGCATTGTCATCCCGCCAATCTTCCCACACAATTATGAATTTACCGGAAGTGGACATTGCAATTGAAGGATAAAATTGTTGTTTGTTATTTGCATCATCGTTTACTTTAATATTTCCTCTTTGTGGATTCCCATCTGTATCGTATAATTGATAGAAAATATCCGGTTCGCCGTTTCGCCAATCTTCCCATACTATAATAAAACTTTGCGAATCAGACGTTGCAATCACAGGGCTGCATTGTCCCCAGTGTTGCAAAGATATTCCACCTTCGTCACTATTAACTTTAAAACTTAATCCTGTCTGAGTCCCGTCGGCACTGTATTTTTGGCAATAAATATCGCCATCATAATCCGTAGAGCGGTAGTCTTCCCACGTCATAAAAAAATTACCTTTTTTGTCTATTGCAACATTTGGATAAGTTTGGGGACATCCGCCGGTTGAGTCATCATTCACAAGGAATTCGGTATTTTTAGAAAAGCACAGAAGTAATATTAAAAATATATTCATTTGTTTATAGATTAACGTATTTTCCGGAATGGGAAGAGATAAAATTTTGTAATGTATCAAAAGCGGGTCTATGAGCAAAATTAACGATGGAATCCTGCCGGTCGAATCTAAAATCATTCGCCTGCGATTCGCATTCCGGCATATTTGCCGGTCTTATCCAGGAAAAACCTCCGGACAGGAGAGAATCGAGTTGTTTGTTGTAATCTTTACATTTATCATTGGAATTTCCGGGAGAGGTAGCATCCCATAAGGCATTGACTCCCCAAGGCGAATTAGAGGAAGCGTAAATACAAGGGGAAACAGAGAGTAAGAAAACAACAGACAATACAATGTTCTTTGTCATAGTTTCTCGTTTTATTTCATTAGAATTAACTTCTTTGTTATATTATAGTTGCCTGTTTTCAGCTTCACAAAATAGACACCTGTTTTCAGGTCGTTAGCGGATAGGGTTATGGAATAAGATCCGGCGGGTTTTTGTTCATTTATTAGAGTCTTTGCGCAACGTCCGGAGAGGTCGTAGATAGTTAATAGGGTATTAGTATAATAGTTATTAGGAGGGACAGAATAACTGATAAGTGTTGATTGAGAGAATGGGTTTTGGTTTACCCTAAGCGTAGTCGAAGGGGGATTGGATTTTGGAGAGGAAGATTCTTCAACGGCAACATTTCCAAGAGAATCAGTTTTGATAAGGACAGCGCACCGCTCCCAATAATCACCACATAAGATATACCCACCGTCTGTTGTAAGCTGCACATCATTTGCCCCTTCGCATGTAGTGCTATCTCCAAAAGTTCTCATCCATGTAGTATCTCCCAGACTGTCTGTCTTAACAAGCCAAATATCAGCATACCCTGCTCCATACGAATAAGTATGTCCCGTTAAGATATATCCTTTATCGTATGTCTGTCTTGCCGAACAAAACATATTGGAAAAAGAATCCCCCAGAGTTTTTGTCCAGATAATTTCACCTGTTGCGCCTGTTTTAACGAACCATCCTTTCGTATTTTGACCTTCTCCATTAGGAGTTATTCGTCCCGTAAACAGATATCCTCCATTCACAGTAGGAATCACTGAACATATTTCTCGATAATACAAACTATCTTTATAGTCTTTTCTCCATATACTATCGCCGGAGCTATTTACTTTATAAAGCCAAACGTAACAATAATAAGGAGGGGAAAACTCTTGGGTTGCTCCTGCAAGAACATAATTTCCATCCATAGTTTTAGAAATATTAAAAATGTTTTCGTCAATTCCTGTTTGACCAAATTTTTTAGTCCATAAAGTATCGCCATCCGAAGACATTTTAACAAGCCATGCATCATAACGGTCATGACTGCTCCCCGCTAATCCACCAATAAGATAGTTTTTATCATCCGTTTCGACTACTGAGAAAAAATAACTTTCTATTGTATCACGCGCAAATACCTTACTCCACAAGGTGTTTTGTAGGGGAGTAATTTTAGCAACCCATGCATAACTTCCTATAAAACCTACAACTATATAATTGCTATCAGAAGTTTCTATAACACAACTAATTTTATTAGCATAATAATGTATAAATGTATCTATAAAAGTCTTTTCCCATAGAGTATTCCCCACAGAGTTTACTTTAACTAAAAATGGGTCTCCGCTCCAATCCCCGGTACAATTTGTACTTCCCCCTGCAATATATCCCCCATCTTTTGTAAGTTGAACGGAGGAAAAACTATTCCAATCGAACCCATATAATTGCATCCATCCTGAGTATGCCTCAGAACGAAGAGAGCAAAAGAACAAGATTATTAGCCATATCTTTTTCATTTTTTGTTTGTTCGGTCTATCTAATCAAAATTAACTTCTTTGTAGCTTTTGTCCCGTTCGTATTTAGGGTTAGAAAGTAGATACCTGTTTTCAGGTCGTTTGCGGATAGGGTTGTGGAATAAGAGCCGGCGGGTTTAAGTTCGTTTATTAATGTTTTTACGCAACGACCGGAAAGGTCGTAGATAGTTAATAGGGTATTAGTATAATAGTTATTAGGATGAACAGAATAAGTGATGACGGTTGATTGAGAGAAGGGGTTTTCACCTATTTTCAAATCCAAATTCCGAAATCCAAAATCCAAATTCGACTGTTCTTCTACTCCTGTGGTATTATATAATGCAAGACCACCACCATCAGTTCCAATCCAGATATTGTTTCCTTCTATTGCGAGAGCGCGAACATCGTTATGAGGCAATCCGGAATTGGAGGTGTCATAAACCGTCCAGTTAGTGCCATCAAATTTTGCAAGACCACCACCATTAGTCCCAATCCAGATATTACTTCCTTCTATTGCGAGAGCGCGAACGTCGTTATGAGGCAATCCGGAATTGGAGGTTTTAAACACAGTCCAGTTAGTGCCATCAAATTTAGCCAACCCGCCACTGACCGTACCAATCCATTTTGTGATTCCTTCCATTGCCATTGCATGAATCCAATTATCCGGCAATTCTGAATTACTCGTGTCATAAAAGGTCCAATTGTTGCCGTCGAATTTTGCTAAACCACTACCATTAGTTCCAATCCATTTTGTACTGTCGTCTATTGCTATTGACCAAATAGTATTATCCGATAAACCTGGATTGCCCGGATTATATACATTCCAGTTGGTGCCGTCGAATTTTGCTAAACCATCGAAAGTGCCCATCCATTTTACAGTGTTTTCTATTGCTATTGAATTAATATGATCATTAGGTAAACCTGAATTACTCTCTTTATAAACATTCCAGTTAGTGCCGTCAAATTTTGTTAAGCCCCATTCAGTTGCAATCCATTTTATGCTATCTTCTATTGCTATTTCTCCAACAGTATTACTCGACAAGTTGGAATTATTTGTGTTATACACAGTCCAGTTCGTTCCGTCAAACTTTGCTAAACCACCATGATAAGTTCCAATCCATTTTATTTTACCTTCTATGGTTATTGAATAAACAGTATTATTCGGCAAATCTGAATTACTTGTGTCATAAACAGTCCAGCCGGGGTATTGGGCAAAGGAATTAGAGGAGATTACGGGGAGAAAGAGAGAAAATAAAATCCAATTTCTTATATGATACATACTTACAAAATATATATCTTTTGGTTTTCTGTCAAGGAAATAAGGGAGAAACAGTTTAGATGGTTTAGATAGTGTAGATAGTTTAGACAGTAACGGAAAAACCAAATCCAATTTTTGGACGCACCTGCCTGCCGGCAGGCCATGCCTACGGCAGGTAAACAGGGATTGTCGCAGATGAACCCTCCTCCGGCGGGCAGGCAGGATAAAGGAAAACAGATAATTTAACAGGGATTGAAAGAGAATGTACGAGATAAAACACAGGAACCAGATTTTTAGCCACCACGCTCCTCCTACGGCGGACAGACAAGGGCTTGCTATAACTGATTGCAACAGAAAGAAAAAAAGAGATTCTCCTCCAAACAGATCGGCGGACAAGTTCGCTACGCTCAGAATGACAACACTACAGAGGGCACAGAGAAGAGATAGGACATCCGAGTATCAGAGAATCAGTGGGCAGAATATCAGGAAGAAAAAGGGGAAACAGCTACTTTGCTTAACATTGATGCTTGGCATCAGAAAGAATTTAATTTTTTAGGAAATACTCCAGCTAAATAAAATCTTGACTTTTGAGGGGATATTTAGTAGTATTTGGGTTAATGGAAAAAATAAATCACCGCTCACCGCCACAGCGGGATCTGCGACAGGGCGGGATGTCCCAATTACCTGAAAGCGTTGAGGTTTTGATATTGGAAGATACCGTCATTTTCCCTACAATGACAATGCCTCTTGTCGTTAAAGACGAGAAAACCATAAAACTAATAGACCACATATCAAGCACTCCCGACAAAATCGTCGGAACCTTCACCCTTAAAGCGGCAAATTTAGACGAACATAACGAAAATAATTTCTATCACATCGGCACGGCAGTCAAAATCTTAAAGACATTAAAATTCCCGGATAACACCATTCGTGTAGTAACACAAGGTATAGAGCGTATAAAGTTAACCAGTGTCGTAGAACGAACACCGTTTATGAAGGTAGCCATTAAAGGCATTCCCGACATAACACCGACTCCCGGTGTAAAGCTTGAGGCGTTAGTTCGCACGGTTTCAAACACATTCCAGAAAATAGTCAAGCTTGCGCCTTATCTTACGGATGACCTTGAAATATATGTAATGAACACGAGTTCACCGTCCCATCTTGCAGATACGATAGCAAGCAGTTTGAATTTAAACGTAAAAGAAAGGCAGGAACTGCTTGAGCTCCGTGACCCGAAAGCACGGTTGGAAGCTTTGATTCCTATACTTGCAAAAGAAGAAAACATACTAACACTCGGCGAAAAAATACGTTCGGACGTCCAGTCGAAGGTTGGGAAAACTCAGCGGGAGTACTTTTTACGGGAGCAGTTAAAAGTTATACAAAAGGAATTAGGCGAAAAAGACGAACATACTGCCGATTTGGAAGAAATAAAATCAAAAATAAAAACCACGAAGTTCCCGAAAGAGGTAAAAGAAAAAGTAGAAAAAGAAATTAACCGTTTGAGTATAATATCTCCGGCATCGCCCGAATATTCAGTAAGCAGGACTTATCTTGACTGGTTAATCGAGCTGCCGTGGGAAAAAGAAACAAAAGACGAATTAGACATAAAGAAAGCGCAAAAGATTTTAGATTCAGACCATTATGATTTGAAAGACGTAAAAGAACGTATAATTGAGTACCTTGCGGTTCGCAAGCTTAAAGCGGATTCCAAGGGGCCGATTTTGTGTTTTGTGGGGCCACCGGGTGTAGGCAAAACTTCATTAGGGATGTCTATTGCGAAAGCACTGGGGCGGAAGTTCATACGTTTTTCGCTTGGCGGAGTCCGTGATGAGGCTGAAATCAGGGGACATCGCAGGACTTATGTGAGCGCATTACCGGGGAGAATAATTCAGGGGATACACCGATGCGGTTCTAATAACCCTGTTTTTATGCTTGATGAAATTGACAAGGTAGGGTCGGATTTTCGCGGCGACCCGACAGCGGCACTGCTTGAAGCGCTTGACCCGGAGCAGAACAAAACATTTTCAGACCATTATCTTGAAGTTCCGTTTGACCTTTCGAAAGTAATGTTCATTACTACGGCAAACATAATTGACCCGATTTTGCCAGCATTGAAGGACAGGATGGAGATACTGGAGTTGCCGGGTTACATACTTGAGGACAAAGTCAACATAGCAAAACAATTTTTAATTCCGAGGCAGATTGAAGAAAACGGACTTAATTCAAAACTCATAGAAATCACGGATACGGCAGTAAGAGATTTAATCCAGAACTACACTCGTGAAGCGGGAGTGCGAAACCTTGAGCGGGAGCTTGCAGGTTGTATGCGGAAAGTAGCGAAAGAAGTAGCTTCCGGGAAGAAAGGGAAAACGATATTAACGGATAAGAGCATTCCTGATTTGATAGGGCCGCACAAATATTTCTTTGAATTAAAAGCCAGAACCGGCGAACCGGGGGTAGTAACGGGGTTGGCGTATACTGCGGACGGGGGAACGATTTTATTTATTGAAGCAACAAAAATGAAAGGCAAGAAAGAATTTAATTTAACGGGAAGGCTTGGGGACGTGATGAAAGAGTCGGCACAGGCTGCATTATCTTATGTACGGGCATCAGCGTCCAAATATAAGATATCTCCCGATTTTTTCAACGACAACGCTTTTCACATACACGTTCCTGAGGGAGCGACTCCGAAAGACGGGCCTTCAGCGGGGATAACGTTAGTTATGGCGTTAATATCTCTTTTAAAGAACAAACCGATAAATCCCGGCATAGCAATGACAGGCGAAATAACGCTTCGCGGGAAGGTTTTACCTGTAGGCGGGATAAGAGAAAAAGTACTTGCGGCAAAGCGGGCAGGCATTCATACGATAATTTTACCAAAGTGGAATAGAAAAGATGTTGACAAATTTACTTCTGATGTTAGGAAAGGGCTTAGGTTTCATTTTGTAGAAAATATAGATGAAGTTGTAAAGATAGCATTTGGAGAGAAACAGTTTAAGGTTAAGTAGGGGAAGTAAGAAGAAAAAGAAAGGAAAAAAATGAAGTGTCCTTTTTGTGATAAGGAGTTAATAGACAATTCAAAGCATTGTATTTCCTGTGGTAAGACTTTATTCAAAAAATGCGCCGTATGCAAAAAAACTATATCTACAGAAGATAAAATTTGTGAGTTCTGCCGCACTGACATTTCTCTATATGAAAAGGAAATCCGTTTTTTAGCAGAAGCAAAAGAGTTTGAGCAAAAGTATCAATACGAAAAAGCAAAAGCCAAATACGAAGCAATTGAGTCTCTGCATCTGGTAAAAGAAGCGGGCGAGAAGTTAAAAAGAATTGATTCAATAATAGGAAGAATCTCTTTTTTAAAAGAAGAGTCGAAGAAGCTTTTTGAGTCAGAGCACTTGTTACGAGCACACAAAGCCTTTGTTGAATTGCATTCGCTTTTACCGGATGACAGCACTGAAAAAGCGTTAGAGTTAATAGGGGAAAAGTTGAAGGCGCGGATTCGCAGTAAAATAGCTTTAATTATTGTAGGGGTTGTTCTTATTTGTGGAGGAGCATGGGTATGGCATATGAACAGTTTGCCGGTTCTTGCCACGAAGGAGTTACATAGTTTATTGAATTCGCCGAATCTGGACGTAAGGAATTCTTCTGCGTTAATACTGGGGTTAAGAGGGGACAAAGAAAGCGGATCTCTTCTTAAAGTTCTTTCTCACAGCGAAAATGAGATGAAGCGGATTTATTCTCTTGCGGCATTAACTCATCTGGATGACAATTCCGCATTAAAAGATTTAAGGGTTACATTGTATAACGGGAGCACATCTGCCAAACTTGCATCTGCGTGGATATTCGCAAACAGGGGGGACACAACTATTCTACCCTATCTCAGTTATTTTATGGATTCAAAAGACATTGATTTACGTATAGGCGCGAGCGTATTATTGCTTAACCTAAAATATTCAAACGGGTTAGATTTAATAGATTCTCTTTTGAAAAGCGATTCCAGGGATTCAAGGTTCAAAGTTTTGTATGCATTCAATTTATTAGGCAATAAGGAAATACTTTACAATTACAGCACCAACTGGCTACCTTTTGTAAAACCACTTCTCAATGACACTTCCGAGAATATAAAAGTTCTTGCGGCATCTATGTTACGAAGGTTCAGTACAACATTAACCACAAAAGAATTAACAGTTATCAACAAAATCCTTATGAATAACCTTGTTCAGACTTCCCAGACAAACATTAACCTTACGTATAAAATGCCTTTATTGAGTCCTTTTTATCTTGTGCGCGGGCTGGCAACAATAACTGCAGATGAAGATCTCACAGATATAGAACCTTCGGTAGCCGAGATAAGGCAAAGAAGTTTATTGGCGCTATCAAAAATCCAGCTTGGAGACAAAAGCATTTTACCCCTAATAAAAAAAGATTTAATATCAACTGAGCCATGGAACCGACTTTACAGTGCAATAGTAAGTTTAAAACTTGGCAAATACAGGTTTAGAACAAATCATGTTTTGCGCAGTCTTCTAAAGTCAAAACAAGAAATAACAAGGCTTAATACATCTAAGCTAATCATTGAATTTATAAAAAAGAGCAGATAAAAATATGATAACATTCATTCTTTTTATGTTGTTAGGGGCGGATGACAGCGTTAAAACCAAGATACCTATTCCCAACCCGAATAAGGTAGTTTCTACCGATAACAGCAAAATTCTCTTGGACGAGCAACAAATTGAAGACACGAAAAAAACATACCGTATAGATAAAGGATTAACAGAAATCCCTGCCGGTGATCTAAAGAAAAAAGATTACGCCATAGAAGCTGCATTGGAAAAATTTGGTGGTTCACAGGAAGAACGAATCAGGCTTGAGAGGTCGGATTTAGACATAAAATTCCGTAAAGTTGCGCCATCTCAAGCATCTTTGCCCTCTCTTAAAGAATTGCCGGAGAAAATGGTACGTAAATTTGAAAAAGTTCCTGACAAAAAAGATACTGTTAATATTCCAATAAAAACATTAGAAAAACTTTTAATTGCACAGGGTGAAGAGATACCTCTTGATATAGGGCTTATGAGTCTTGCTGATTCGGCACAAAGAGCAAAAAGTATAAAATTTCTTGCTATAAATACTTTAACGGAAATTAAAGAACCGGGTATAATGGATATATTGAGAACAACGGTGGAAAAAGGCTCTGAGGAAGAAAAACTTGCCGCCGCAGAAGTTCTTGCCAAGAGAGGAGATACGCTCGGTCTTAAAACTTTAACAAAAGAACTAAAAAGAGAAGAGCTTGAACCACGCGTGGAAGCTATAAAATCAATAGGTAAAGTGAAGAATCCAACTTCTATCCCGGTCTTGCAGGAATTACTATCGGACAAAGAAAGTGTTATAAGTATAGAAGCCGCCTTCGCCCTTGCCGGAGCTAAAGACAAAAAAGGTATCGCTGAAGTACATAAATTACTGAACTCCGGGAATACTGACATAAAACTTAGAGCTGCTTACGAGTTAGCAAACATAGGCGATACAGCATCTATCCCTGTGCTTAAGACCGCATTGAATCACTCCAGTTCTAAGATTAGATATAAAGCAGCAAGGGCGCTTGGAGAGACCGGAGATAAATCAATGGTCCCTGTCCTAAACAAACTGATGAAAGAAGATAGCGATTACAAAGTACGACTTGCCGCTTCTGAAAGTATTTTACGATTACAAAAAGAGGGTCAAAAGGAGGCGTTAAAGTAATGAAATGTTTATATTGTGGGAAAAATAATTGCCCCGAGAACTGGACATTTTGTAATGAATGTGGAGTTAACATAAAAGAATATATAAAAGCAACCGACTTTATTAATAAAGGATTAGAATTAGAAAAAAATCTGGAATACGCTAAAGCGGCGGAAGAATATCGTCATGCACTTAAACTTAAAGTTCCTACAGATAAAATATTAGTAAACCTTGAACGAGTTGTCGCAAAAGAAGAAACAATAATAAGAGAAATGGAATTGGGGACAGAATTATTAAGACAGAAAAAATGGGCGAAAGCCATAAGAATGTACGAAAAAATCCTTAAAAATGCCCCTTCTTTTGAAAAAGATATATTGCCAAACTTAATGGAAGCACGGGCTATGCACGGCAAAAAAGTAAAAAAAATGTCTATTTTGCTTTCGATCATAGCCATTATCCTTGCTGTAGGTACTACTTTTCTTTATAAATGGATGCACTGCCCCACTCAAGAAGCACTGCGAACATTAAAAAAGAGCGTTCTTTCAAACGATATTCTTGAAAAACAAGAAGCTCTGGATATAATAGGAAGATTGCAAGATAATAGATTGCTCCCTCTTGTCAGAGAATCACTAAAAAATAATAATCCAGTCATACGGGCTACTGCAGCAAGAGTTCTGGGAGAACTAAAAGATACCACTTCCATATCTATCTCTCTCTTAAAAGAATGTCTGCACGATAAAGACTGGCAAGTTAGCATTGAAGCGGCAAAATCCTTGGCATTAGTCGGAAATGCGGCAGGTATAGAATTCCTAAAAAAATCTTTGAAATAAATGTGGAATCTAAGAAGCTTTTTTATTCAATTTCTGAAGTCGCAAAACTCACCGAGCTGCCATTATCTACCATTCGATACTGGGAAAAGAAATTCAAAATTCTTAACCCAAAAAGAGCCGGGAATAAAAGAAGAACATATACTCAGCAGGATATTGAAACACTGAATTCTATTAAAAAACTGCTCTATGAAGAACATTACAAAATCAAAGGTGCAAAAAATAGGTTAAAAAATAATCCCTCAAATAATATGAGTAGCTTGAAGATGATTGAAAGTGCTTTAAAAGAAGTAATAAAAATTTTAGAATCTTAGTCGGGGAGTAGCGCAGTCCGGTTAGCGCACCAGTCTGGGGGGCTGGGGGTCGCTGGTTCGAATCCAGTCTCCCCGATTTTTTTACATACAATGGCTTGGTTTTATTTCGGGATTAGAATTCTTACCATATTCCCACGAAAACTGGGCATACTTATCGCAAAAAAAATTACCCCGATTAATTATTACGGCTATTATAAAGATAGAAGAGCTTACGTAATTTCAAACCTAAAAAAAGTATATAAAAATCTTAGCGAAATAGAAGCAAAAAAAATGGTTTATACTATTTTTACTAATTTCGCGGTTTTTGTTTATGAATTTATTATGCTCCCTACCCTGAACAAAAACAACATCCAAGACTACGTAAAAATTGTTAACAAGGAAAATCTTGATTCCGCGTTAAAAAAAGGAAAAGGCGCTATTGTCCTTACCGCTCATCTTGGACACTGGGAACTCGGTGCAGCAGTTCTGGGTTTACTTGGTTATTCCCCTGTATCAATTTCATTGCCCCAACCTGCAACTTATACCCGTAAATTTTTTACAGGAAGACGAAAATCCGTAGGCATAGAAACTCACTATATAGATCCAAAAGATCCTTATTCATTGTCCTTAAAACCTATTCTCATTGCTCTAAAACAAGGCAAAGTACTTGCAACCGTCGGCGATCGTAGATACTCAGGGCATGCAATTAAGGCAAATTTTCTCAACACTACTCTGGATTTCCCATCGGGTACGTTCACTCTTGCCCAACATACAGGATCCCCAATAATCCCAGCATTCTGCGTAAAAGAAAACGATAAATATTCTATTTATTTCGAACCGGAACTTAAAGATGGAGTTCAGGGATGGGCAAATATACTGGACCGTTACGTTAGAAAATATGTAACACAGTGGTATGTGTTTGATAAACTATGGGACTAATAATTATATCCACTTGACAGATAGATTTTATCCAGATAGATTGAGTCAATGAAAATAGCTTTTCTGCTCCCTGCATACAACGAAGAAAAGAATATAAGTGCTGTTATACAAGATTTGCCTGCGGATAAAAAAGATATCATAGTAATAGATGACGGGTCAAAAGACAAAACCGTATCCATAGTAGAAAAAACAGGAGTAGTATTAATTAAACACAAACAAAATATGGGAAAAGGCGCTGCTCATCAAAACGGTTTTGATTATGCAATAAAACACGGCTACGATTATGTTATAACTCTTGACAGTGATGGACAGCACAAACCGCAGGAAAGCAAAAGATTCATCAGGCAATTAGAAAAAAATAACAGACCGGATATTATTATAGGAACAAGAGCTTATTCTATGAAAAATATGCCTATTCTGAGGTTTCTTACTAATCTTACGACTTCTTTTATCGTCTCTCTTTTAGCCCATAGTAGGATAAGAGACAGCCAGTCCGGGTACCGCGCAATTTCTACGGAAGTCCTAAAAAAAGTAAAACTCACCACTTCTAATTACCAGACAGAATCAGAAATACTTATAAAATTGGGAAGAATGGGATATAAAATAGGCGAAGTTCCGATTACTATAATATACGGCGTAAGCGAAAGCAAAATAAATCCCATCATTGATGCTTGGAGATTTGTCCAGTTAACATTTAAAAGTATATGGAGGTAAAATATGACATTACAAAATATTATTCATAAATTAAACGAATACTGGATGGAACATAATTGTTTAATAGGGCAACCTTATCCCGGCGAAGTAGGCGCCGGAACTTATAACCCACTTACTTTTCTAAAAGTTCTCGGCACTGAACCATGGAATGTAGCTTATGTCGAACTCTCCAAAAGGCCGAAAGACGGCAGGTATGCAGAAAATCCTTTTCGTTTACAGGCGTTTCATCAATACCAGGTAATACTGAAACCGGCTCCGTCAAACGTGCAGGATATATATCTTAAAAGTCTTTCCACGCTCGGCATTAACCTTAAAGAACATGACATAAGATTTGTTGAAGACGACTGGGAATCCGAGACGCTCGGCGCAAGAGGATTGGGATGGGAAGTCTGGCTGAACGGGATGGAAATAACCCAGTTTACTTATTTTCAGGAAATGGGAAACATTGAACTTAATCCCGTATCCGTTGAAATAACATACGGACTAGGCAGGATTGCAATGTTTATACAGAAAAAAGATTCTATCTTTGACCTTGAATGGGCAAACGGCATAAAATACGGAGACATCTACAAAAGAGAAGAATACGAGTTTTGTAAATTTAATTTCGAATCCGCAGACATACAATTAGGACTTGAATTATTTAACAAATTCGAATCCGAAGCTAAAAGATTAATGGAACAAGGGCTTTTGTATCCGGGTTATGACTATGCATTAAAATGCTCTCACTTGTTAAACATTCTTGATTCGCGGAATGCGATTTCACCGGATGAAAGGAAAAACTATATTGCCCGTATTCGCAGGCTTGCCAACTCCGCCGCTAAACTATACGTTCAAAAAGATAAAGAATAATACCAATTAACAAAGTTAGCAGGTAGAGACACTTATCTCTCTTCTATAAACTACTATTCGGGTTAAAATTAAACTTCCCCCTATTATTTTCCACCCGGTTTTACCAGTTCTATGCCTTGTTTACAAAGAGGGCAGTCATCCGGCGAATAGTTTTTTGTAGGAGCTTTATACACTGCAAAAAACGGAGCTTTAAAGTCTATAGGATTCTCGCTACGGTCAACAAGAACCGCCACACCTGCAACGATTCCGCCATTTTTATTAACGGCATCAATAGTCTTAAAAACCGAGCCTCCCGTTGTGAGAACGTCATCCACTACAAGAATCTTCTCGCCTTTTTCTATCTTAAAACCGCGTAAAAATGCAAGTCCCTCGGGAGTTTTTTCCGCGAATATACACCTCTTGTTGAATTGTTTTGCTACCTCATAAGCAATAACAACACCACCAAGTGTCGGTCCTGCTACGGTTAAGAAATCAGTGGAACCGAATTTTTCTTTAATCTGTTCACACACCGGAACAAGGAACTCCGGATGTTCAAGTATTCTGAATTTCTCGAAATACGTTGCCGAATGCAACCCTGAAGCAAGTAAAAAATGCCCATCTTTTTTCATTCCGATGGACTTAAATGTTTTTTCTATGTCTATTGATTTCATCTTTTAATTTAAGCGCCTCCTCGCGTGCTTTTTCTGCAAAATTTTCTTCGCTACTTGCATAAATTATATTTCTTGAAGAATTAATAACCAGGTTTTCACCGCCGTGTTTTATCACATCTTCTACGCTTCCTCCCTGTGCACCGACTCCCGGAACCAGCCAAGGTAGTTCGGGCGCAATTCCTTTTATATCGCTTAAAAAATCGCTCATCGTTGCCCCGACTACAAGCCCGCAATTGCCGTATTTTTTATTCCACTCGTTTGCAAAACTTGCTACCCTTTTGAAAATAGGTTCTTTCCCGTATATCTCAAAATCGTAAGCGCCCGGGTTTGAGGTTAAACAGAGTATAAAAACGCCTTTGTCTTCGTATTCAAGAAAAGGCGCCACGGCATCCGTTCCAAGATAAGGGTTAACGGTTAGTATATCAAACCCCATTATTTCGAAAGCCGCTTTTGCATACATTTTGCTCGTGTTTCCGATGTCGCCACGTTTAGCATCACAAATTGCGATTACGTCTGAAGGAATACATTTTCTCGTTTCCATAAGAGTTTCAATTCCTGCGAGTCCCTGTGATTCGTAAAAAGCAGAATTCAATTTGTATGCGGATACGATATCCGAAGTAGCGTCTATTATGCTTTTATTAAAGGCTAACATCGGATTTTTCTCTTTCAGGAGAAACTGGGGAATTTTCTTTATATCGGTGTCCAGTCCAACACATACAAGCGAATTGGATTTTTTAATTGCAAGACGGAATTTTTCAAAAACTTTCATTTTTCCCCCTTTTTAATTTTTGTTAGAATATATGGTTATTTGGTAATGTCAATTTTTTCTTTCTATTATACAGTATCATAATTAAAAAAAAGAGTAGAGGTAGGAGCACGTGCTCCGACCTACCCTATAAACAAAAGAACGGGCAGACACATAGGTCTGCCCCTACAAGAAAAGGAATATTTTGATTATTCTATTAGCTATTTGGTGTCTTGCGCGAATTCAAATCCGTATTATGCATTTTTCTTGACTTCTACGCATTATCTTCTAATACTTACTTGAATTAAATGGATATGAAATTACTTTGTCCCGAGCGCAATAAAAAGATACAATGTTGCTCTATCTTTTTCATAATATTATTCTTTTCGCAGGTATACGGGATTGGTACTTTTGAGAAGACTTACGGGGGGGATAATAACGATTATGGATACTCCGTTCAGTCCACTTCAGACGGCGGATATATTATTGCAGGTTACACGAACTCATTCGGTTTTGGTAACGCAGATGTTTATCTTATAAAAACCAATTCTTTAGGCGATACTTTATGGACAAAAACTTATGGCGGGACTCAAAACGATTATGGGTACTCTGCCCAACAAACTAACAATAGCGGATATATTATTGGGGGTTCCACAAACTCTTTCGGAGCAGGTGGAGCCGATTTTTATCTTATAAAAACCGATTCTTCAGGGGATACTCTCTGGACAAAAACTTATGGCGGAGTTAACCAGGATTACGGGCGTTCTATGCAACAGACAAAAGACAGCGGATATATTATTACGGGATATACAAACTCTTTTGGTACAGGTGGCGCCGACGTTTATCTTATAAAAACCAATTCTTCGGGTGATACTCTTTGGACAAGAACTTATGGTGGAAGTGGCAGTGATTATGGGCATTCCGTTCAAGAAACAAAAGACAGCGGGTATATTATTACGGGATATACAAACTCTTTTGGCGCAGGATTATTGGATGTTTATCTTGTAAAAACTAACTCTTCAGGGGATATATTATGGATAAAAACTTATGGCGGAAGTCAAAACGATGGCGGGTATTTTGTTCAACAAACGCAAGATGACGGATATATTATTACAGGTTATACAAACTCATTCGGGGCAGGTGTAGCTGATTTCTATCTTCTAAAAACAAATTCTTCGGGTGACAGTTTATGGGCAAAAACTTATGGTGGAGCCAATCAGGATTACGGAGAGTCCGTCCAACAAACAAGCGATAAGGGATATATAATTACGGGATGGACATATTCATTTAGCGCAGGCACTCCTGATGTTTATCTTGTGAAAACGGATTCTTCAGGAGATACTTTGTGGACAAGAATTTATGACAAAAATAATCACGGCGCAGGTGGAGAATTCGTTCAGGAAACCCAAAACGGCGGGTATATAATTACGGGATTCCAAAATGACATTACTGATTCTTCTGATGTTTATCTAATAAAAACCGATTCTGTAGGGAAAGTAGGGATAGAGGAACAGTCAAATTTGGATTTTGGAATGCGGAGTGCGGAATTAGAGGCGTATCCTAATCCGTTTGTTGGAAACACCGTTATTAGTTATTCGGGTATTAGTTATTCGGGGGAAAAATCTACTAATAACGATTATACTAATACCTGCCTACCGAGCAGGCAGGCACTATTAACTATTTATGATATAAGTGGGAAATTGGTAAAATCCTTTCCAATAACCAAATTACCTAATGACCAAATGACGAGTCTCAAATGGGATGGGAGAGATAATAATGGGAAAACAGCAAAGGCAGGAGTATATTTTGTGAAATTGAATACAGATAAGAACGACACCCCTATAAAACTTATTAAAGTAAGGTAAAAATATGAAGAGATTATTGCTCACAATATATTTATTAACATTGATTTGCGAGATTCTTCACTTCGTTCAGAATGACAAAATCAAAAAGCCCGAAGCAAAAAATTGAAGATGCCAAAAATACTTATTCAATAAAGTTGAATTTAATTGACAGTTTAAAATTAATATAAGATTATCTGAAAATGAATCTTTTAAAGGAAATAAAAGCCGTTGCTTCGGGAAATAACATACCCGTTTATCTTGTCGGAGGTATTGTTCGGGATAAATTACTCGGCAAAAAAACAGACAATCCCGATATTACGGTTGAAGGGGATGGCATAACATTTGCCAAACTGCTCCAGAAAAAATTAGGCGGGAAATTAATTGTCCACCCTGATTTTGGCACTGCAACATTAATTTTCAAGACAGGCAAGCTTGACATTGCAACCTGCAGGGAAGAAAAATATTCCGCGCCAGCTAAACTACCAATCGTTAAGAACTCCACTCTTCTCAAAGACCTAAAACGGCGTGATTTTACAATAAATACAATGGCGCTGGACTTACAAACGAATAAACTTATAGACCCTTTTAACGGACAGCAGGACTTAAAACTAAAACTAATAAGAATTTTGCACGATAAAAGTTTTGAAGATGACCCTACGCGGATTTTCCGCGCATTCAGGTTTGCCGGCAGGCTTGGTTTCAAGCCGGAAAAAGAGACTGCAGAATTAATACGGGAAGCGATTTCCGGCGGGTTTATACAAAAACTAACTCCTGAAAGGATAAAGAATGAAATTGTATTAATACTGAAAGAGCCCAAAAGATACGAAATAATCAAGTTTATGAATGAGTTTAAGCCGATACTGCTGAAACATATAGGATTGAAAATGCCAGATAAAAAGCTGTTTGATGCCATTACGGCAAATCTTAAACTTCCTTGTTTTAACAAAGAGATAAAAAATGATTGGTTTGTTTATTTTTGCGCACTTATTGACTACAAAAAATTACCTACTCTTATTAAATTAACAAAAGAAGAACTTTCTATCTTAAAACAAATTGACTTATTATTATCCGGAATTTCCAAATTAAAAAAAGCTAAACTCCCAAGCGAAATATACAAACAACTTCATTCTATGCAGGAAGAATCATTGTTGTTTGTAATATCTGCGGTGCCTTCCGTAAAAAGTAAAATTCTTAAATTCTTAACCGTATATAACAAAGTGCGTATTAATATCACCGGGAAAGAGCTTGCCAAACTTGGAATAAAATCGGGACCGCTTTATGCAGAGCTTTTATCTTCGATTTTGTATGGAAAACTTGACGGCAAGATAAGGACAAAAGCGGATGAAATAAGATTTTTGAAGTCTCGTAAATTACCCCAATTAAAAGGAAAGAATTAACAACTTTTCGCAAGGCTAATCCGAGCAGGCACAGATAAAGACAGAAAAGATATAACGGGAAACAGAGAATCACGAAAGTATGAAAGCACAAAGAAAACACGAAAAATATAAAATAGAAGAAATTTTTGGACGCAGATAAACGCAGGTCAACAGGATAAGGAAAAACAGAAAACGAAAAAGACAAAAAAGTTAGAGGGGCAGAAAAAAAAGATCAACGGAATAGGATTTACGCAGGATAACGGAAAACCTACCAAGAAGACCGGTAGACCGAACCTTCGCCAGGTAAACAGGCAAGAATGTCCAGTAAAACACAAGTTTTAGAATAAAAATAAAAGCTTGTAAACAAAATGAAAAGAACTTTTTCACCTGCTACAGACAAGCATCTCCATTAAAAAAATAGGGGTTAGTAAGAAGCTATAATAGAATTATTCTTTATCCAGATTAGCTGAGAAATCCTTAATTATTTTTATCCGTTCTTTAGCGAGTTGTTTTCCTTTTTTGGTTTCAAACCTGGATTCTATTTTTGACAAATCTCTTAATTCTTGTTTTATACTTTTGTTAGCATTAATGCAATATAAAATCATTCTTATAATACCGTTATAACCGATAGCATCCAGCTTATCAGCATCACGAAGGATTTTTGCTTCAATAGGAACGTTCTTTTCATTATGAAACCAGTAATTATGGACTTCAATTGCAATTAAAACATTGGGGATTTTTGACTTTGGAAAGCCGGACTTTAACAAAATCGGTTTAGCAAGTTTAGCGCTTACGTCCCCGTGTTCTCCTTTGAAGAATCCTTTTGAAAAGGCTATATCGTGAAGCAATGTGGAAGCTCTTAAAATTTCCAAATCTACTTTTTTTTCGCTTTTTGCAATTTCCAGGGCAAATTTATAAACCCGCATTATATGTTTAAAATCATGCCCGGATTTATCGGATTTCAAACCATTTTTAACAATACTTTCTAATGCAGAAAATTTCATTTTCTATCACCGCTCCACTTAAGGCGGATTCTCCA
Organism: bacterium; assembly: GCA_041649255.1. Taxonomy (NCBI): domain Bacteria; species bacterium. Next base: position 28,983 of record JBAZNK010000007.1, on the reverse strand, counting down.
AAAGAACGGCGGACAGGAAGGACGTCCCATTTATTACAACGAAAATAAAAGTTTTTAGAACAATCTACCTGACGACGAGCGAGTATTAAAAAAGTTTCCAACCTGGTCATCCATACTCCTCAATCTTTCGGCAAGCATCTTGGATAAATTTTTAAACGCCATTAAACCTATTTTGGGATGTTCTTCTACAAGTTTATCAAAATCTTTTCTTTTAATTATTAAAGTTTTTGAATCTTTTGCGCATTTTACGGTAGCAGTTCTTTTCTTTCCCTCAAGGAAACCAATTTCACCAAAAATTTGTTCTCCTTTTAAGCGGAAAAGCGTAAAATATTCCGTTGGTCCACCAAGCGCTGCTTTCACTTCACATTCGCCTTCTTTTAGTATGTATAATTCCGTTGCGATGTCGTCTTTGGAAAAAATAACATCTCCTTTTTTGAAATTTTTTTCCTTGCAAATAGCAGACAATTTGCTTAATTCATCCGTCTTTAACTCCTTGAAAAGCTTAAGGTCTTTTAAATAGTTCGTCATTTTGCCTCCTGTTTCTTTAATGCTGAAAATTATATTTAAGTTACTACTCTGTCAAGGTTAATTTGTAGAAAACAGAAAACATAATATTTTTGGACGCACCTACCTGCCGGCAGGCAGGGATTAACGCAGATTGTCGCAGAGAAGATAAAAAGATAGGAAGCCTGCCACAAAAACACAAAATAACACTAAACAAAAAAAGAGAGTTTTGCCACAGATGCACACAGAATTACACGGAAAATAGATAAAATTATAGCCACGGATTTACACGGATTATACAGAAAAAACAACAAAAGACAGGAAAGTTATAGAGTTAAAGGAAAAAACACAAAGGAATAGGACATTCCAACAGATCGGCAGACAGGGATTTACACAGATTACAGAATTAAAGAAAAACAGATAACAGATTTATTTTCAACAGGGGTTTTAAGAGATTAGAAGAGATTAGAAGAGATTAGAAAAAACAAAGTATAGTCGCAGATTATCAGGATACAAAAAAGAGTTGAGAGTTTAAAGTAAAGAGTTAAGAGTAAAAAAGAACAAATTGAAAAATAACAAACAAAAATAAAAGGATAGAATTAAGGCCTGCCAAAAAGAACGGCAGGCAGGCAGGCAGGGAATCAGATTAGAGAATTACATAGAATAAAGAACAGGTGCTTTGCCCTACTAGTCTGGTCTACAAGTCAGCAAACTTTTTCGCTTGACTTTTAATTCACAAAGAACTATATAATATAATAATAATTGAAGTAATAATTTTGCTTTTAGAGGGGGTGATGATAAATAAAAGGATTATATATTAAAAAAGTAAAAGAAAGAGTAAACAGAGAGATTCCCTGCCTGCGGTAGGCAGGTTCGCTACGCTCAGAATGACAATCCTGCTCAACAAACTGGCAGGCAAACTGGCGGGTAGAAAGAAAAGGAGAAGAGATATGAAAATGAAAATATTCGGAAGTTTGGCAGTAGCTTTGTTTTTAACTTCGTACACATACGGAGTAGAACTTTCTTATGATGATGGGACTCCTACTAATATGTTTTCTAATAGCAGTGGATGTCCGGGATATTATGCTGTAAAATTTACTGCATCGGCAAAATGTCAGGTTATGCAGGCAAAACCAATGGTTCATATATGGAGAGGCGTATCCGAACTTTGCTGCGCTTATATATGGGATGATAATTCAGGTCTGCCCGGAACATTGAAAGACTCTACAATGTTTTCACCGATTGAAGATAGTATTGCAAACTGGAATACGGTTGACTTTGCCATTCCACCCGTTTTTAACGCGGGGGTAAGTTTTTGGGTAGGCGTTTTGATACCACCTGAAAGATGGAGTCCGGATACAAACATTATTCTTGTTACTACTGATGGGGGAATAAATAATACCGGTGGGAACGCAGGCAAATCCGATGTTCAGGGATGGACAGTTCTTACACAGGGAAGCGGAAATTGGAATGTAACCGGCGACCTTATGATAAGGGCAGAAATTCAATTAGGCGTGGAAGAATCCGAAATAAAAGCTCCGACAAAAGTTACTCTCAATCAAAACACTCCCAACCCGGTTCACAGAGGAACAACTATATCTTACACGATTCCACAAACTGGAAAAGTAAACTTAACTATATATGACATTACCGGAAAGCCAGTCAGAACTCTTGTCAATGCCGAACAGAAACCCGGTTTTAATAATGCATCGTGGGATAAGAAAACTGATGACGGCAGTTCTGTGAGCAGTGGAGTTTATTTCTACAAGTTAAATATAAAAGGTTATAATTCTATCACAAAAACAATGATAGTTTTGTAACGAGTAAAGCGAGTTGAGTCCAGCTGAGCTGGATACGGAATCTCTCCGGTAAAAGATTCCGGATAGCAATCTCTAAGGAGTAAAACTCCTAAGAGCTTGACTATAATCCAGCATAGCTGAAAAGGGCTTGCTATAAGTTGAGTGAGTTGAGTAAGCTAAGTAGGTTGAGTAAGTTGAGTAAGTTGAGTAGGTTGAGTAGGTTGAGTGAAATAGAGTAATTTGGACATTTGGAAAGATGGATTCCCGCCACCGCCAAGGAGGCGGGGTCTTCGACCGCCGCCTACCTTCGGTAGGTAAACGGGAATGACAAATGGGATCAGAAAAAGGAGGAATTATGAAATTCTCTAATGTGCTTTGGATTTCTCTCGTTGCATTATCTTTTAATGCCGGGATAGCAGTATCTTCACAACGAACGGTGTTGCTGGAAGGATTTACGGATGTAGCTTGAGGAGGATGCATATACTCCTCAGGAGCAATGCATAAGCTTGCTTCTGAAGTGGGTGACTCTATGAGTTTCATAGAGTATCATAACTCTGCCGGGTGGGATACTTTTACAACTACGGAGATGACTAACAGAGAAGACACTTATTATGGAGGTTCAGGACATCCGACAGTATATTCTGATGGGCTTATTAAAAGGATCGGAGGGGGTTCAGGTAATTATGCACAATATCGTTCGGATTTTAATACGAGAAAAGTTATCTCCTCTCCCCTATTAATAAGAATTTATGGCGATTATAATACAGGGACAAGACAGGGAGCGGCAAACGCGTGTATTACCAATACAAGCGGAACGCCTGTAACCGGTACGCTTCAATTTGTAATAGTCGAAACTCACATCCCTTATGCATGGCAAACGGAAGATACTTTATTTTTTGTCGCAAGAGACATGCTCCCGAATCAAAACGGCGAAGTCGTTACCATACCTGTTGGGGATTCCATTACAAAATCAAGGAATTTTACGATGAATACAAGTTGGGTTTATCAAAATTGTCAAATTGTCGCCTTTGTTCAGGGGACAACTAAGGAAGTATACCAGAGCGCGAAGAGAACAATCCCAAGTTTTGGCATAGAAGAACAATCGAATTCGGATCGGGGATTGCGGAATGCGGAATTGACTGCAAGTCCAAATCCGTTTATTGGAAACACCGTTATTAGTTATTCGGGTATTAGTTATTCGGGGAACAAATCTACTAATAACGATTATACTAATACCTGCCTACCGAGCAGGCAGGCACTATTAACGATTTATGATATAAGTGGGAAATTAGTAAAATCCTTTCCAATAACTCAATCACCTAATAAACAAATGACCACTCTAATATGGGATGGGAAAGATAATAACGGAATGACAGCAAAAGCGGGCGTATATTTCATACACTTATCAACGGGTGATTTCAGTATATCAAGAAAGATGGTAAAAACACGGTAAAATGGCAAACTTAATAGTAGAGTTGTAAAAGACCAAGGGGGAGAAATGTTTAAAGACACCGTATTAAAAAACAGAAGTTACCGGAGATTTTACGAAGACCATACCGTAACAATTGAAACACTTAAAGAATTAGTTGACCTTGCAAGATTAACTCCATCCGGGGCTAATTTACAGCCATTAAAATATATTCTTTCCTGTGAGCCCGATAAAAATGCTTTAATTTTCCAGCACCTTGCGTGGGCAGGTTACCTCAAAGACTGGGACGGTCCGGTTAAAGGGGAAAGACCGGCGGCATACATAATTATACTCGGGGATACGGAAATAGCCAAAACATTCGGATGTGATTATGGCATAACCGCTCAGACTATCCTTCTCGGAGCAGTAGATAAAGGTCTTGGCGGATGTATGTTGGCTTCAATAAAAAAAGAAGAACTAAGAAAAGCCTTGAATATTCCCGCTCAATACGAGATACTGCTTGCGCTGGCTATCGGCAAACCTAAAGAAACGGTTGTGATAGACAAGTTAGAACCGGGGAAAGATATCAAATACTGGCGTGACGCACAGAACGTTCATCATGTTCCAAAAAGAGAACTGAAAGATATTATCTTGTAAAACGACAGAAATTCTCACCGCAGAGTCGCAGAGAACGCAGAGAAGAAGAACTAAAAAGTTTAAAAACAGCAAAAGAAAGAGATTGAATAGTTAAAAAAACAAAGATAAATAAAAAAGATTTTACCGCAGAGTATACAGAGAGAAGAACAGAAAGAGAACTTAATTAATTTTTTACGCAGCGGATGGTATAGCCACATATTTTAGAGCCATAGTAACGGGACACATCAGCGCTAATGTACGACAGGTGACGGTTCCAAGCGTTTGCCGCATTGACCTCCGCAGTCGACCACCAGAAAGCGTAGTTTCCCATATCGTAGAACTTACCACTACTGCCGCGACAACCACCCGGAAGCGCCGAAAAACCACTTTCATTAGTTGGGCCGGTGTTTGGGCTTTTCCAATATGTCGTATCTGATTCTTTCATTTTCCCGCCTGCCAAACTATCTCCACCCAAATAGTTTGTAAGGATTGCCCATTCTGAATCAGAAGGAACGTGCCAACCTGCGGGCGCTAAACCACGTGAGTCGTTTACGGCATACCAGTTATATAACTTGCCGTAAGTTTTTCCATTTTCCGTATTGTTTTCATAATAACACCATGCGCCGGTAGTTAATTTTGCCCATTCATCGGCGTCCTGGACTTGCGGAATTAGGTCGCCATTACGGTAATGTTCTACGTTTAGGTTTTCCGACATCCAATCCTGATTTCCGATTTTTATCGTTTTATAGGGGGTACCGTCTTTATCGGTCTTTTCTACCATACTTGCTTTACCGGTACAAGCTATAAATAAAAGAGCTATAAAAATTAGTTGTCCTTGTTTTGAGGCAAAGTTGCATATTTTCATCAGAATCTCCTGTTTTTATAATTCAACAATAACAATTATCTCCTACCTTAATTAGGATATTGGTCACTATATAAGAATTTATTATACTAATTTAGGAGGATTGCAAGGAAAAAGTTTACAGAAATTTTTAACCGCGGACCATGCCAAACAAAACGGCGGGCAGGCAGATAGGAAATCAGATTAGAAGATTAACAAATTGAAACCACGAGATTTCACGCGATTTACACAAGATTAAAACAAATAACAGAAAGAATTTTCAGCCACGGATAACGGACACGCCTGCCTGCCGGCAGGCAGGGATTTACACGGATTAAAGAAAAACAGAAAGAGAATTTAATTAATCTTTAACGCAGCGGACGCTATGGCCATCCTCCTTTATACCGAGATTGAAATTGCAATCAGAAACGAAATTATGGAACAGGAAATAGAACCATGCGTAGAAGGCATCGAACTCCGTAGCCGACCACCAGTAACCGCGGTGTCCCATATCTTTGAACACACCACCATGGTAGCTGCTGCGACACCCACCCGGAAGCGCCGAAAAACCACTTTCATTAGTTGCGCCGGTGTTTGGACTCCACCAAAGCGTTGTGCAATTTTCTTTCAGTTTGCCACCTGCTGGGCCACCCAAGTAATCGGTAAGAATTGTCCACTCGCTATCAGAAGGTGTGTGCCATCCAACAGGACACATATTATGACTATCTGCTATCGCATGCCAATTATATAAACGACCATAAGTATCGCCTTCAGCCGGATTGTTATTATAATTACAATATGCTCCAGTTGTTAAAGTCTTCCACGAACTGTCGGCAGTTACATTAGGTATACTTGAAGCATTGCGGTATTTAGTGGTTTTAAGATTTTCTGCCATCCATACCTGTGTGCCTATTTGCACCACTGCATAATGATTGCTATCTGCATCCGTGCAGTCAACAAAATTAAAAGTTACGGGTTGGCTGTGGGTTGGTATGAGCATAAAAACAGTACGATAAATCCCTGATTTTCCTGTTATCTTCAACCTGTCGCCTGTAGTATATTGCATATTTATTACTGATTTATCGCTTTTCAAACTCTTAGTCTTTCCTGTATTTGAAGCCGTATTTTGCTTATCTATGCTTGACGTTATGCCAACATATTTTATTTCGGTTCCCGCCAAGGCGGGAGATAAATTATTGCTTACTATTTTTGCCATATAGGAATATTCTCCTGACTTTATTTTTAAAAGATATACGCCGCTGGTAAGTCCGCTCAGGTTGTAAGTGTGATGACCTTTTGATAAGAAATCCTGTGTTTGCAAGATTCTTTTTCCTGTTATATCATACAGGTTAAGAGTTGTTTTGCTCCGCCTGAGGCGGACTTCAAAATCTATGGAACAATTCCCTGTCATTGGATTTGGATAGATATGCATAGTATTATCCGAAACGGTATTCAAATCCAATTCGTTTATTCCCGTTACTTCAAGCTCTAATGTATCGCTCCCGCTAAGATTTAAACTTGTGCATTGTGTCAGGTTTTCTACTTTTACGGAATCAACGGTTGTGCTTGAGCCTGTTCCTGCAAAGGTGATTTGATAGTTCTGCGCATAGGTTTTTGTTATCGAAAAAATCAACAAAACAAATATTGTAATTGTTTTCATTTTTCCTCCTGTTCCCGTAGTTATGGTGTTAGTTTATTTGTATTGAAATTTTTTGTCAAGGGAAAAGAGGGAGTTGGGAGAATTCGTTAATAGGATATTAGTGTATTAGTTATTCGGAGAAAGATAGCATATCAGATTAGAAGATTAACAAATTGAAACCACAAGATTCAACACGATTTACACAAGAATACAGAAAGATTAACCACAGAGAGCACAGAGAAAAGACAGTTGATGGGTAACGGATAACAAAAAATAGAATGAGACCACAGAGAAGGTAGAGGACACAGAGGAAAGAAAATTTTTAGACGCACCTGCCTGCCGGCAGGCAGGGATGAACGCAGATACAGAGGAAAAAGAGAGATTCTTCGCTACGCTCAGAATGACAAATGGGCTTGATAAATCAAGCCCCTACAAAAACATTTTTGAACATTTAAGAAATGGGGGAGAAAACAGGGCTAAAGCCCAAAAACCCTCCACTTCCTCCAAACAGACCTGCCAAAAAGATCGGTAAGCAAGCTGGCGGAGAAGTTCGCTACGCACTTATCAAAAAGTTGAGTGAGTTTAGTGAGTCGAGTAAGTTAAGTAGGTTGAGTAGGAAGGAAGAGAATCAAAATTCAAAAGAGAAATAAAGCATTAGTGTTTTAGGCTCAGGCTGATTCGTCCGTTTTTAATATCGATATCAAGGACTTTGGCTTTTAGTTCTTCTCCTATGGAAACTACTTCCAACGGATTTTTAATGAATCTGTCCGCAAGTTGAGAGATATGGATAAGCGCATTGTTCTTTAATCCTATGTCGACAAAAGCTCCGAACTGCGTTACATTTCGCACAATGCCTTCAACCATATCCCCGATTTTTAAGTCTTCTATTTTAATGCTCGCCCGCAACTTTAAACTGCCTTCGTATTGTCTTAATTCTTTACCCGCATTTTTGTAATTGCTGATAATATCAAGAACGACTTCGTTTGTAATACCCGGATACAGCTTATCCATATCGTTTCTATATGTCGGAAACAAATTACTCTCTTCCATTTTTTCAATAATAAAACTTGCAACTTTATATTGTTCGGGATGAATCGCCGTCCTGTCAAAAACGTTTTCGCTTTCGGGGACTCTTAAAAATCCGACTCCCTGTTCGTACGCTTTTTTGCCCAAAAGTTTTTTCAGTTGTTCTCTCGACTTATACGGTTTATTCTCGAAAATCTTTTTCGCATCTTTTTTACTAAGTCCCGAGACATAAGAAAGCAAATAAGTTGAAGCGCCGTTCACATTGATTCCGACAAGGTTTACGACGTCTTCCACCGCATCGCTTAACTTTCGTTCAAGCTCTTTCTGGTTCATATCGTGCTGGTACATTCCAACGCCTACGCTGATAACGGGGATTTTTACAAATTCGGAAAGGCTGTCCACATAACGTCTGCCGATTGAAATAGTTCCCCTGTCCGTTGCATCAAGAGCAGGAAATTCTTCCTGACCGGCTTCAGAAGTGGAATAAACAGAAGCGCCTGATTCGTTAACCAACACGGTTGCGCAGTCGAAATTGTTTTTAATCAGGTCAAATATTTCTCCCGAAGCAGTGCCGTTGCCAATTGTAATAACGTCTATTTTATGTTTTGAAAACAAGGTTTTCAGGGTTTGGAGAGTTTCTTCTTTCTTGTCTAAAAAGATTTTTGAAAAATAAACGGGAGAAGCATTTTTATCAAGAATACATATTTTGCAGCCTGTTCTGTAACCCGGGTCAATCGCCAAAACGGATTCTCCGTAATGAGGTTTTAGCATTAACAGTTCTTTCAGGTTAGCCTGGAAAATCTTAATTGCATCAATGTTTGCTTTTTCGGTCAAGATGTTTCTAACTTCTCGTTCGATAGACGCAAAAATTTTGCCGTATCCGTCTTTAACGCATTCCTCAAGAGGCGCCGTATTATCGGGTTTAACGATGATCTTTTTACGAAACGTTTCAAAAAAGTTGTCATCTTTATCCATACCCACGTTTAGAATTCCAAGGTTATCTCCCCTATTTAAGGCAAGCGTCTGGTAGCTTTTCAGGGTGGTAACGTTTCCGCCAAAACTCTGGTAAATCTTAAATTTATAAGCTTCCTCTTTTTGTTTTTCGTCAAGTTTATCAGGGTTTATCGCCTTAGAAACGATTTTGCCGTATTTCACATAATACTGTCTGACAAAATCTTTTAATACCGGATTATCCGCAATATCCTGGCTTACGATATCTTTTGAGCCGGTTATGATTTCCTCTTCGGGATACAGTGCCAGAAGTTCTTGCGGGATATTAATGGTCTGTTGGTCTTTGATTTGTTGAGCAACGACATCAAAACCTTTTTCCCTGGCAATATCGGCTTTAGTTTTTTTCTTTCTCTTGTAAGGGGCGTATAAGTCTTCTACTTCAACTAAGGTTTGGGCATTTTCGATTTTATTTTGTAATTCTTCGGTTAGTTTACCTTGTTCGGCAATAGCGGTTAATGCGGTTACTTTTGTTTTGTAAATATTTTCTAATTTGGTTTTGAGTTCGATAATTTCTCTTATTACATTTTCATTAAGGTTGCCTGTTCTTTCTTTTCTGTAGCGGGCGATAAAGTGCACGGTGCAACCGTCGTCAATGAGGGATAGGACGTTTGCGACTTGCTGGTCTTTTAAGCCGAGTTCGCGGGAAATGTTGGTTGTGTAGTTGGGTTCTTGCATAAGTTAGTGGAAAACATATAGCAATTGGAGAGATTAGCAAGGAAAAAGTTTAACAGACTATACTAAAAGCCTGCCACAAAAGCACTAAGACACGAAATAACACTAAACAAAAAAAGAAAGTTTTGCCACAGATGCACACAGAATTACACTGAAAACAGATAAAATTATAGCCACGGATAACAGAAAGACAGAAGAAAAGGTTTGTTTTTTTAACAGGGACTTTAAGAGAATTTAAAGAGATAAAAAAACAGATATAATTGAGGGGATTATCTCAGATCCTGCAACAGATTAGGGAGTATCCCTTAACAGATGCGGCAGATTAAAGATAAGGGGGGGACTTATTTTCTCTGCCGTAAACTTGAAGGATTTTTCCTTGACTTTCCAAGAAAGTGAGGGTAAAAACAGCTTAAAGTTGCAGGCCGAATAACCTGACAGGCAAGTAATGGCAAATTCAGGAAGGGAAACTATGAAAAAATTATACAGAGCAACAATCATCATATTATTTGTGTTTCTTTATAATACTGTGAATGCAGGTTTGACGGCGCATAACAAGGGGAATTCGGGACTTCCGTCCAACTATATCAGAGCTCTTGCGATAGAAGGGACTACAAAATGGATAGGGACATATGGCGGCGGGTTAGCAAAGTTTGATAACACGAACTGGGTTGTGTATGACACTTCAAATTCGAACATACCCGGGAACTATTTCAGGGCAGTTGCAGTGGAAGGCAACGTAAAATGGGTTGGCGCAGCCAATGACGGGGTAGCGAAACTTGACGGGACAACATGGACAGCATACAATGTGAAATACGTTATGTCGTTAGCCGTAGAAGGGACGACAAAATGGGCCGGGACTGCTCTTGGATTGGCGAAGTACAACAACACGACATGGACCGTTTATAATACCGGCAATTCGAGTTTACCACACAATTCCGTTTATGCTCTTGCCGTGGAAGACAGCATAAAATGGGCTGCAACCGGCGGCGGGTTGGTAAAGATAGACGGGGCAAACTGGACTGTTTACACCACGGGTAATTCGGGGTTACCATCCAATTTTACTTATGCTCTTGCCGTGGAGGGGCATACTAAATGGGTTGGAACGATTGGAGGGGGGCTGGCCAAATTCGACGACACCAACTGGACAGTATATGATACGACAAACTCAGGTTTGCCGTACGACTATATTTCCGCGCTTGCCATAGAGGGAGGGGCAAAATGGATTGGGACTGCAGGCGGAGGGCTGATAAAATTTGATGATACGAGTTGGACAGTTTATAATACGGATAATTCCGGTCTGCCGGATAATTCAATTAATGCGATAGCGATAGAGGGTCATACGAAATGGATTGGAACAACGGGTGGCGGGTTGGCAAAGTTCGATGATACCTTATGGACAGTATATAACGCAGACAGTCCCGAATGGCCTGCGCCCGGGACTACCGCTCCTGACTTTACTTTAGCAGACACGGCCGGCAATTATCATTCTCTTTCTGATTTCAGCGGCAAAGCGGTTTTGATTAACATTTGGGGGCTTGGGTGAGGGACTTGCGTTTCGGAGCTACCAAGGTTGGGAGCGTTACAAGATTTATACGGCACAGGGAAAGTAAAAGTAATTTCGATTATCAAACAAGGGAGCGCAAGCGCAGTAAAGCCGTATGCAAGGGGGAACAGCGCTCTTTTCCTCATAGACGCCACAGGTTCCGTATTTAATGATTATTCGATAGGAGGTTATCCTCCGCTTAATTATGTAATCAAGCAGGACGGCAAGGTATATAACGGGATGGAAGGGTTTAGCGAAACGACCTTAAAAAGCTGGATAGACAGCTGTATAATAACCGGGATAGAGGATAAAAACAAAGAGTTGAGAGTAGAAAGTACAGAGTTAAGAGTTATAAAAGATAAGATTTATTTGGGTGTAGCGAAGGCGATGGATGCGGAATTAAAAATATACGATTTATGTGGGCGGATTAGGGAAGTGGTGTATGAGGGGATTTTGGAGAAGGGGAGTTATGAGTTTAATGCGAAAATAAAGATGAGAGGGATTTATTTTGTGACATTAGAAAGTAATAATTATAAAACAACCAGGAAACTGGTGATGATGTCCCGATAAATCGGGAGAGATTAGCAAGGAAAAAGTTTAACGGACTATACTAAAGGCCTGCCACAAAAGCACTAAAGCACAAAATTGCACTAAACAGAAAAAGAGAATCTTGCCACAGATGCACACAGAATTCCCCTCTGGATAACAAGCTCTACAGAATAGATTAAGAGCTTGTAAACACGGAAAACAGATAATTTAACAGGGATTGAAAGAGACTTTAAAGAGACAAAAAAAAAGAAAAGCAGAAAGAATTTTTTGCCACGGATAACGGACACGGATTTTCACGGAAAACAGATAATTTAACAGGGATTGAAAGAGAACTTAAGAGATTAGAAAAAAGAACAGCCTGCCACAAAAACACTAAAGCACAAAAAACAGAACACAAAAAGAAATTCTGACAGGATTAACCCTCCTGCGGCGGGCAGGCAGAATTACAGAAAAACGGACAAAAGAGATTCTCACGCAAAGTCCAGCAAAGCAGGATAGGAAATCTCTAAGGACTTCGTCCAAGAGCTTCTTACCGCAAAGAAAAGATTGGAAGGGGAAAAATCGGGGGATATTAGTTTTTATACTAACAGGTAAAAAATAGGAAACCGTGCTTGTTTTATGAGAAATTAAGTATTGCGTTCCCAGAATTGATGTTTTACAATTTTGATGTTTCCTCCACAATCTTTCTAACACCGTTTACACATTGTTCTAAAAATGGAATAACCGGTTGATTATTTGAAGAGAAGTGAAATGAAACCCATGTGATTATTTCCTTTTTTCCAGAACCAACAGTTACAGGAGGATTATTTACATCGAACCTTTGGTCCCCTGGTATTATCATCCCTCCCATTTGAATTTGTGTTCCTGAGTCCATTGATATAGAAGCTCCTTCCACCAAACTAATATTTGTTCCGCCAGAGGTTAATTTAAGTTGTTTAACTTCCCTTCTCTCCTGAGGCGTTAATTGTTGATGTTTGTTTTCATTGCACAAATCCATAAATTGGGGTAGCCAGATATTATTTGGGTCAGAAAAATGTTGATATGACTCAATCCTTTTAACAATATCAGGACGTGATACATTTAATCCATATATGCATCTTTCAATCCTGTTTTGATTTTGAAAATCCAATCTAGACTGATTCTCTGTTGCATAAGGAAAGTATATCTTTAGGTTTGATTTTGTTTTGTCGCCATATTTACTAAACAATCCATGGGCGGTAAAGTCTAAAGCAGATCTTAAGTTTTCCATTAAATTTTTTATTTCAATTGAAAGTTCTGATTTGATGGATTTTTCATGAAGAGATTGTTCATAAATACTTCTGATTTCACTAAACTGATTACTTGCATGTTCTACCAAGCTTTTCGCATCATCAAAATATGACATTGTTCAACCTCCAAAATATCGCCTAATGTTCCCAGTATAAAAAAAGTTTTGCGAAGCAAAAATAAGGCACGAATCTTATATGCTAGGCAATTTAGTAAATTTTCATAAATTAGCATTACCGGACAGCCTCGCTGTCCCTGATTTTTGACCGACGTCGGTCAAAGTATCCAACTTATCTTACAGGTAAAGGGTTTCCGTTTTTATCAAAAAGCGACAATCCTGGCTTCCCTTTCATAATGCTGAGCATAGCGGCTGACTTTCCATTTCCATCAAAAAGCGATAATCCCGGATTTCCATTCATACCAGTTAAAATAACGCTTGCCTTTCCATTTTCATCAGAAAGCATCAATCCCGGATCTTCTTTCATACCACTGAGATGAACGCTTAACACTCCATTTTCATTATAAAACATCAATCTCGGATCTCCTCCTGTAAGACAGAGTGAAGCGCGCTGCTTTCCATTTTCATCCCGAAGCGTCAATCCCGGAACTCCATCCGTAATATAAAGAGCAGCACGATTTTGTCCATTTTCATCCCAAAAAACCAATTCCGGGTTTCCATCCCTCAAGATGCCAAGAATAGCATGACTTTTTCCATTTCTGTCCACCACTCTAAACTCCTGGGCTTCGATGACTTTATTGTTTGATGTTTTTGCTCCACAAAAAAGTATTACGGCAATGCCTAATACTACCGCAAGTCCTGCCAGTTTCATTAATTTGACTTGCCTGACGGCAGTCAGGTTCTCACGTTCTAAACGGTCAACTCTTTGTAAAAGTGCTCCGATATCACATTTATCCATTTTTACCTTCCTTTCCCCTTGAAGCGGAATGACAGACTACTAATTCGTATCTACAAACATGCGGACTTGATGAATCAAGTCCCTACAAATACGAAATAAATTTTTACGTTTCAATAAGACGCATAATTAATGTCCCTGAAATCTAGATTTGTCAATCCAAATTTGTAATTACAGAAAGATTAACAAATCGGAACCACGAGATTCCCAGCTGAGCTGGATAAGTTGGAGTAATGTTTCTAAAGAAACAAACTCCAACTAACCACGCGATTTACACAGAGAACAGACGCAAGGCTAAAGCCTTGCCCTACAAACAGAGAGATTCTTCATTTCATTCAGAATGACAGAGCTGACGATCCTACGCACTCAATGAGAAAAAGATTCGTTAATAGGATCCTACGCTTCGCTTCTGGATAGGTATCTCTAAGAACTAAAGTTCTCCCGGAAAAGACTCGGGATAAGAATCCCTACAATTGCCTTTCGGCAATTAAGGGTTTCTAATAAGAGCTGCACCTGAGATATCGGAGCAAGTAATATTATTAGAAAAGAAGAGGAATGTGGATAGGAATTTGGGGTTCAGGTTTTCGTCTATTAATATCGTTGCTTCGCCTTGTTCCCTGACAGACTTATTATAAAATATTTTGAGTTCGTAGTTTGCTGTGCTGCTTCGACGGCTTATTCCACGCGATGTTCCATCGGATAGGATCGAGTTCAGTATTTGGGGAGGAGCATCGGGATAGCTTGTATACAAACAATCCGGGACTTTGATATCTTCATTGGAAGGAATGCAGTAAAGAACTATAATATGAGCAGTGTCGTCGGGTTTGCCGTCTCTCCAGACACCTGTATGCCATTTCAGATGGAGTCTATTTGAATCGTAAGTAAGGTTTTCTATTTTCATTTTGGGTTCGTATATTCTTCCGTTATAAACGAGCTCCATTTTTGAGAGGTCTACCCAGTTGTCTTTAGTAATTGGTTGTTTTCTATCGGGGATAGTTTGAAAAATAGCGCCCAAATTCTGCCGGATAAAAGAACTATGTTCCATCATATTTCTTTTGTAAGTTTGCCAGTATTTGTAGAGTTCGGGTCTTAAGAGGTGGTATACCCTCATCGTTAACGACAACATTTTGCCCGCATTTTTGAACCCTACAGGCTGCCTTGCAGGCGAAGGCGTATAGTCCTGTTTCAGATAAACAAATTGACTTCCCTTTCTATAAGAGAAAGTTAAATTTCCGATGGAACCCCTAATGGTTCCATACGGTCCACCAAAACATCTTGCCATTGTTACCTCCTTTGTTCCGCCAAGGCGGAACGGGTTATTGGGTTATTAGTCATTAAGTTATTGGGTTATTAAGTCATTGGTTATTGGGTCATTGGTCATTAAGTTATTGGGTTATTGGGAAGCCCCGCTGAAGCGGGATAACCAGCCCTAGATGGCTCAAGGGCTGGTAAATACAGACTGAGGGGGAGTAGATTTTATCTTGTTTGTAATATAGGAAGAGCATTGGCTTTCCTTCAATAGGAATTGAGATAGGTTCGTCAGGGTAAAATGCCGGAGGGAATTGGTTTATATTAAGAGTTTCGGAATCCATTATAACGATGCCGAGTTCGTATTCGGGGTTGTGGTTTTGTAATTGGAATTCTATGTAAGAATCCGTAATTTCTATAGAACGAATTTGTGGAGCGGGTAAGTCGCCGACAGTGAAAAGAATGTTTTCCAGACCTTTTTGTATTCGCTTAATGTTTATACTGACAAACAGATGGTATCCGGAGAAATATTTTTCCCTGTCCGCGATTTTAGTCCATACCGGGTGGATGATAGTTTTGAGTATCCGGTGAGTAATTCTATTGAGTTTGGAGAAGTTTGCGTAATTCGATTTGAATTGTTGGGATTTGGGAAGGTGATTATTGTTCTTTTCCGGGGAATAGGAATAGATTACGGTTTTGTTTTTCCTGTACTGGAAAGTAACGCCTTTCGCGTCGGGCGGCAGATTGAATTTAAACATCTTTTTTGCCTGTTCGGGGGAAATGCGTTTGATTGTTCCCCTGAATTGCATAGGCCAGTTAGTTAGAATCATCGTTCCTCCTTAGTAAATAATAGTAATTTATAGTAACTTGTAGTAATTTATTGTAACAGACAACAGAATTTCTCACCGCAGAGTCGCAGAGCACGCAGAGAACAAAAACAAAAATAACAGAGAATAGAATAGAGATATAAAGCAGAGAGGGCGCCGAGAAAAGATAAATTAGAGTTAAAAAAATAACAGAGAACGGAATACTGATTAATACGATTTTTAGGTCCATAGTTTTTCACCTCCTTTTTGTTTTTCAGGACTTTGCATACCTACATAGTAAAGCAAGATGCGTGACAAATTGAAGGAAATGGGTGAAAATTATTGATTGGTAAGGAATTAGGGTGGTTTTTGGCGGTTGTGGATTATGCAAAAAAACCGCAAAATTTACGTTTTTGGAACGGATTTCGCGTTTTTTGACCGGATTTCGGTCAATAGGGAACAGAGAGAATTTAGCCACGGATAACAGACACGGATTTTCACGGATTATACAGAAAAAAACAACAAAATACAGAAAATTTAGACAGGATTTACAGGATAAGAGGATTAAAGAAGAACATATAATTTAACAGGGACTTGAAGAGAATTTAAAGAGATAAAAAACAGAAAACAGATAAAATTATAGCCACGGATAACGGACCCCAGCTGAGCTGGATAAGAAACTCTAAGGCTAACGCCTAAGAGTTTCTAAACGAACAAGGGAAATTTGTAGTTCTTGACTTTTCGGTATTGCAATATATTGTAGTTTTAGATGATTAGAACTTCGGGGAAGATTATGGAATTGTTATTTATTGGAGTTTTGATTTTAGTTTCGGGATGTGCGGCAAGAGTCCATACCCAGGAAGAGCTCAAGTATCTTTCTATGGGGATGTCAAAAAAAGAAGTTAGCAGTATAATCGGGAAACCCAATAACGTCGTATCGTGGTACACAAATGAACGAAACCAGAAAATTACAACTCTGGTATACAAATTAAAAAAAGAATCCGACATAGGAAAGCCTCAAATAAAAAAACCTTCTTTGTACCGTTTATACTTTGTAAACGATAAGTTGAAACAAGTGAAAAAAGTCAGCCGTTGAAATCGTAAAACTTGTTTTTCGTAGAGAACGGCAACAGAGAGATTCTTCGTCTTCGACTCAGAATGACAGACAGTAGGAATGGGAAAAGTCAATTAAAAAACATCCAAATTTGTAGTTCTTGACTTTTCATTATTACAATATATTCTATCAAAATGCTTAAAACTTCGGAAATGAGAAGGCAGGTGTTTCACGTATCCGCAGGTGTTTTAATTTTACTCCTTATAAAATACGGCATACTTAATCCTGCAAGGATATTCATTGTCCTTGTCTTCGGAATTATACTTTCCATAATAGCTAAAAAAGTTAAAATCCCGATAATACACTGGTTCCTTCTGAAATTTGAAAGAAAAGAAGAGTTAAAGAGATTTCCCGGCAGAGGCGTGATTTACTTTTTTGCCGGTACATTGCTCGTTTTAATGCTTTTCCCCGCAGATATCGCTTATGCATCAATAATGATACTTGCACTTGGAGATTCGATATCCCATATTGCAGGCATACGCATTGGAAAATTCAAACACCCGCTTAGCAAGGAAAAACTAATAGAAGGAACACTCGTAGGAACGCTTTTTGCTTTTATCGGGGCAATGTTTTTTGTTTCTCCGCTTGAAGCGCTACTTGCAAGTGTTGGCGCAATGACGGCTGAAGTCGTAGAATTCAGAATGAACGAACAAACGGTAGACGATAACTTGATAGTTCCTCTTGTCGCTGGAACTATTATATTCCTGGTCAGGACTTACGTGATGCCGTTATTCTAAATGACAAAAAAAGAAATTTTCACCGCAGAGTCGCAGAGATCGCAGAGAAAAGAAAACAGATTTATTTTCAACAGGGATTGAAAGCAATCCACCACAAGCTGAAAGAGCTTATTACCAAAGAATTACACGAAAAAGAACAGTTTAGAATAGAGAGTAAAAAATTGAGGAAGAACAAAAAGAACAGATTTGCTTTTAACAGTGATTGAAGTCCAGCTGAGATGGGCATTCACCAACCCAGCAGATAGGTTAGAGTTAAAAAACGAACTGCAAACAGGCAACAAAAATCTTTACTGCAGAGGACACAGAGAAGAGGGGATTATGATGGGAAAACGGCAGGGGATAGAAAATCCGAGTATATTAGTTTTTTATACTAACAAAAAACAAATAGTCACTACACCTAATTTTCTAACGGACTAATACAAATTGTAATGAGCGGGAAATTTCGCCAGTATTCATACGAACAAAGTAAGCGCCACTTGAGCAATTTTTACCGGACATATTTTTCCCATTCCATATAACCTTATACACTCCTGCTTTCCTGTCCTTATTTTCCAGAGTAGCTATTTTCTGCCCCAGGACGTTATATACGCAAACTTTAACATTGCCAGTCTTAGGTAAAGCATACGAGAATGTGTATTTAGAAGATGTAGAATTTACACTTGTGAGAGATAAGTTGTAGTCGTCAGGTATATTTGTATTCTCCTCTACTGCAAATGAGCTGATGTCAAAGGCAACATACAAATCCTTTCCAGCAAAGCTCACAGAGGTATCGGCTTCGTAGAATCCATTTTTTTTGAGGGAAATAGTGTAAGGAGCATAATAAACATCGTGTAATCCACCACCATCTTTATATTTCAAATACTCCAGTAACGACCGGTCAATACGACCATAAGTATTTGTAACGCATACGCATACAGTATCGCCGTTCACATTTTTAATAACTACATTTACATCTTTCTCAGGTAAACTACCGTTAAATACTTTCAGATACAGAGTGCGAAGCGTGCTTATGCTGTCACCGAGACTAATATCCGTTTTAGTTGGGTCAAACTCACAGCTTATGAATTTTGGATTTCCTTTACGAACACGAATATCCGTATTACAATCATTGATAATTAGATTATTGAGGACAGGGGAACAGGTATCAATCAAAATGCCGCATTCTGCGCTATCAATACGGCAATATGCAATATTGGGAGTAGATTTAGTTATTTTGATTCCGGTATGTCGCGCATTGTGTATCCATGATTTTCTTAAGTTTACATTGGTAGAATATATTTCCAAAGCTCCGTTATCACTCCCGGGTCCTGTTGAGGCATCATCTATGTAGAGATATTTCGCATCCAAGCCTCCGGTGGAGGCTACAACCAAACCATAAAAGGCACTGGGGTTTAATGTGTCAGCGTATAAAGAAACACAGTTCAAACTAAGAGTTCCTCCGTTTGTTATAAAATTATAGTTGCCACGCATAACAATCGTAGAATTGTCTATACTCCTATTTCCCCAAGCAGCTAATCCATAATAATTTTCTACTGCACGATATTTCCAACCACCCCAGTCTATATCTCCAAGCATATACTTTTGATGTACCATAGCTCCTTGTGTAAGTCCAATAGTGTCTCCCTTTTTACTTGTAGCAGTTCCTTCAACATATATCGGTCTCCCGTCTACACCTGTTGAGTCATGATAAGCACTATCTACAAGTGTTAAAGACACTAACGCAGAATCATGAGGCGGAACTGTAACAGGATTTGGAGAAACCCCAACCCAACACTTTGCACTATCGGGATAATCAATAGTGAGAAGGACCTTGATTGAATCAGGGGAAGTAGTATCGGGGTGACCAACCCAGAACGGGTAACTATATGAGGAATCCAACTCTATCGGACAGGCTTGGTAATGAACCGAAAAGATAGGGAGTGAGTAGACAGGGATAGTATCCCAAGTAATCTTCTCATTACATCTATGGGCTTCTTTATATAAAAGTGTAACTGTATCCCCGGGACATAAAAAAGCGAGAGTGTCACTAATAACATCGCTATATTGGAGATAGAATCCATAGCTGGCTAAAGACAACCTCAATGAAGCGTTATTCACACATTTATCGCCGGTATTAGTAACCGTTACATATTTATCTGCGATGTTGCCGGTATTAGCATCTGAAGGCGTCCACCACATATCAACGAGTTTCAAAATGCCAGAACCATAAGAAGTTAGGGGAACAACGGCACAAAAACATATAATCCAAAAAAGTCGTCTCATTATAACCTCCTTATACATAAACTCTTGTTATAATATATATTAACCACTATTCTTTCTGATAATAATTTAGTTATTCTAAAACAAATGTCAAGAGAAAAAGTGAATAAGTAACAGTAAGTAATGAACAGTGAAAAGGCAAGCGGACACGATAAATCGTATCCCTAGACATATATGAATAAAAGAGGGCGGGTCTCTATGGGATTCGTTAATCGTCTCCCGCGCTTCGCTACGGATATCCAACACTTCGCTACGGGATACCCAGCAGAGCAGGATAAGAAACTCTAATCCGCCTATGTCGGAAAGAGTTTCTAAAGAATCCCTCCGGCAAAAGATTCCGGACAATCCAGCCAAGGCGGGATGTCGCTAATGCTCCACAATCTTTTTCCTAATTTACATAAGGGCTTGTAAGTAATCCGCCAGAGGCGGAAAGGGCTTCGTATAGGCAGGAGACCAAGTTATCAGAGTATCAGGAACAAAGACATATCCCGTAACAAGCCCGGGACTAAAGAAAACGCATAACATAAGGGATTCTTATCACTAACGTAGTTAGGGGGGAAATCCCTGTAAAAAATATAAACTATGTTAGGCGGTATTAACTAATAAAACTCTTGACAAATCCCGTTTTTAAATTTTTAATACTGCTGTTATGTCCAATTCTAAAATAGAAGTAAAAATAGATAAAGCGTCTCCTTTTATTTTGTTATCTTCGGTTTTGAACAAACCCGGCGTCGGAGTTAAAATTTGCAGCACACTGTCGGAACATAACATAAACATCGAATCATTAAATGTCTTCAGTGTCCCGGGGAAAGATAAGGTAGATGTTTTAGTAGAGGTTGAGGAAACGGATTTGGCAGAAGCTACTTATTTCCTTGGCAGGCTTGCAAAAGAAATCCAGATGCAGGGGCTGCTTTATCCTAATGTTTATGTTGAGGAATTAGTTACCATCGTATTATGTGGAGGGAACCTCGCCCAGAAAAAAGGAATAGCCGCAACCATATTCAATATTTTTAATGACAGAAATATGAATGTATGGGCATTCAGCGCAAATAAAGCAGGCGAAATAAGAATATGGGTGGATAAAAAAGCCATTGAGGAGTTCCCCAACATAACAAAAGACCTGTCAGAGGAGTTAAATAAAGAATAATATATGGCTAATTTTTTAACCTCCATAGCTGGTATACTCGGGTCCCACAATGAAAGAGTTGTTAAAAAAATATTACCTACCGTAGAAAAAATTAATAAAGTCTTTAATACCCTGCAAACTCTCACCGATGAAGAACTTCAACATAAAACTATCGAATTTAGAGAACGAATTAAAGCCGGCGAAACAGTAGACGATTTGCTCCCGGAAGCTTATGCCGTCGTGAAAGACGCCTGCAGAAGGCTTGTCGGCAGAAGATGGATAGTTACGGACAGGGAATGGGAATGGAATATGGTTCCCTTTGATGTTCAGCTTATCGGCGCGATAGTTTTACATCAGGGGAAAATTTCTGAAATGGCTACAGGTGAAGGGAAAACCCTCGTCGCCACTATGCCGTTGTATCTTAACTCACTTACGGGTTACGGATGTCATCTTGTAACCGTAAATGATTACCTTGCAAACAGAGACAGCCAGTGGATGGGTGGAGTATTTAATTTTCTCGGCGTTTCCGTAGGATGCATACAGAATGGAATGAGTCCGCAAGAAAGAAAACCGCATTACGACTGCGATATTACTTATGGCACCAATAATGAATTCGGGTTCGATTATCTTAGAGACAATATGGTTTGGAGACTTGAAGACAAAGTCCAGCGCGGGCACAATTATGCCATCGTAGATGAAGTTGACTCCGTTCTTATTGATGAAGCAAGAACACCACTTATAATTTCCGGCGCAGTTGAACATGTCATAAATCGGGAATATGCAAGACTTAAACCTACTGTTGAACGTATGGTTCACAAACAAACTCTTTTCTGTAACCAATTGGTAGCCGAAGCCGAAAAATTATTAGGTGAAGAAAAGGAAGAAGAGGCTGGGAAAAAATTATTTATTGTCCAAAAAGGCTCTCCTAAAAACAATAGGTTAATGAAACTTAAAAAAGAAGGCAAAATATTAAAATTACTTGAAGTTACGGAAAAAAAATTAATTGGCGGAGAACTTGCACAGAAAACAAGCATCAAAAAAGAAGAAACCGAAATCCATAAATTAGAGGAGCAGCTTTATTATACTATAGACGAGAAAGGGAATTCCGTAAACATAACGGAAAAAGGCAGGGAAAACATTGCTCCGGGGAATCAGGATTTCTTCACATTGCCGGACTTGTTCTATGAACTGCCTATCATAGATAAGAACCAGGCATTATCTCCAAGAGAAAAATTTGTTGCTAAACAGGCAATGGAAAGAAGTTATGCCGAGAAATCGGAGAGTTTGCACGCGATAAACCAATTATTAAAAGCATATTCTTTGTTTGAAAAAGACGTAGATTACGTCACACAGGAAAATAAAGTCATAATCGTTGACGAATTTACCGGCAGACTTATGCCGGGCAGAAGATACTCGGATGGCTTGCACCAGGCGCTTGAAGCCAAAGAAGGGGTGCGAGTCGAATCCGAAACCCAAACTTTCGCTACAATTACTTTACAAAATTACTTCAAAATGTACGAAAAACTGGCAGGTATGACGGGAACCGCGATGACCGAAGCTAAAGAATTTTTTGATATTTATAAATTGGAAGTCATTAATATTCCAACTAACCGACCGATAAGAAGAATCGAATACCAGGACGCCATATACAAAACAAGACGCGAAAAATACGACGCCATTATAAAAGAAGTAGAAGAAATGAATAAGTTGGGAAGACCTGTCCTGCTTGGGACTACTTCCGTTGATGTCTCGGAAACGTTATCCCGTATGCTTAACCGTAAAGGGATAGCTCACCAGGTATTAAATGCAAAGCAACACCAGAGAGAAGCTGAAGTGGTCTCTTTAGCGGGACAAAAGGGTAGAGTTACCATCGCCACAAATATGGCAGGTAGAGGAACGGATATCAAACTAACCGATGACGTTATACATTGCCCAAGATGTTGTATAGGTTGTTCGGATGATTGTTCCAAGTGTCCTACAGGCACGAAAAAAGAAAAATGCGCGGAAGCGCTTCCTTGCGGATTGCACATAATAGGAAGCGAAAGGCACGAAGCCCGCAGAATTGACCGCCAGCTTAAAGGAAGATGCGCAAGACAAGGCGACCCGGGAAGCTCAAAGTTTTATCTTTCTCTGGAAGATAATTTAATGCGATTGTTTGGCTCTGACAGGATTGCCGGCGCTATGGACAGATGGGGACCTAAAGAAAACGAACCTATTGAACATAAACTCATTACCCGCGCAATCGAAGGCGCACAAAAAAGAGTTGAAATGTGGAACTTTGACATTAGAAAACATGCACTTGAATATGACAACGTCCTGAACTATCAGAGAGATGCGACATACGGCCTCAGAGATGAAATACTGGAAGGCAAAGACCTTTCCGAAAAAGCAAAAGCACGGATTGATGAAGCCATAAATACAATAATAGATACTTATGTGGAAGGCGATAACCCTGAAAAATGGGACTGGGAAGGTTTTTCGAGAGAGTTACGAACCACTTTTATGTTTGATTTTAGGATTTCTGAAGAAGAAAAAGTACAAACTGATAAAAAAGACTTACAAGGAAAACTAACGGATGCTATATTAAATTTATATGCTATGAGAGAACAACAAATTGGAGCAGATACTATGCGTGACCTGGAAAAACAGGTTATGTTACACGTCATAGATAAAAATTGGAGAGACCATTTGTACGAACTGGATGCTCTTAAAGAAGGTATCGGTTTACGAGGATATGCTCAAAGAGACCCCTTGATTGAATATAAAAGAGAAGCTTTCCAATATTTCGAAGAATTTCTTGGTAACGTAAATAAAGAAACCGTCAGAAATCTATTCGCTCTTAGATTAAGAACAGAAGCAGAACAAAAGGCAGATGAAAATGCTCAATTACAGGCAAAAGCCGTTAAAGAAGAAGTTGCCGCTATGAACGTAGCCAACGCTAACGCTCAAGCTCCAACACCTGCTATAGTTGAACGTCATAGAAATATGGGCAGTGGATTTGGCGGTATACAGGGCAGACATGAAATGCCACAAGAACAACCAACTGTAGTTACTTTCAAGAGAAATGATGATAAAGTAGGCAGGAATGACCCTTGCCCTTGTGGTTCAGGTAAAAAATATAAAAATTGTTGTGGAAAAGTTGGATAATATTACAATTTATAAAAACCTGATTCACTACGTCTAATTTAGAATTCCGATGCTTGAACTTGTGAACCGGAGGTTTATTCCAACTTTTATTATGAGATTTTTAATTTTTTTGTTGCTTTTTTTAATTTTTGATATTTAATTCCTAATATTTGATATGTATGTGCGGGAGTAGCTCAGTTGGTAGAGCATAACCTTGCCAAGGTTAGGGTCGCGAGTTCGAGTCTCGTCTCCCGCTTTAGATTAAAAAAATCCAATTGTAGTTTGGCAGATTGGAATTTGATATTTAGGTGTTTTGTAGGGACTTGATTAATTTAAGTCCGGTTTTAGTATTTTTTTTGATTTTTGATATTTTCTTTTTGATTTTATGTGTGGTGGGTATAGCTCAACTCGGTTAGAGCGCTTGCCTGTGGAGCAAGATGTTGCCGGTTCAAATCCGGTTACCCACCCCAAATTTTCTGAACTTTAATAAGAAATCCCGATATTAAAACCTCTCCCTGTCGCAGTATACCCTTCCGCTTCCATAGATTTATCATCTATCAGATTTTCTATCTTTAGTTGAATTTTTATTCCTTTGAACTTGAAAGAATTCGTTAAATCTATATGCGAACAAGACCTTACATCCGTAATCCCTGTCAAACCATTTAAATAATCAATGTCCTGCCTCTTGCCAATACAACAAAACTTCACATTAAACCATTTGTAAGTCATCCCCCATCTGTAATCAAGAGAAGGCAGAAGCAAATAATCTTTTGCGTTATTTATCTTGTCCAGTCCGGTAAATGATATGTCCGTGCTTATGTCTTTCGTAATGTAAAGAAGATAATAAATCTCCACGCCCTCCGTACATATTTCTATCCCCGGTTCCCTATTCCTATATCTATCCAGAAGGTCTATGGAATTTACTATATGCTGGTGATAATACGTTATACTCATTATCCCGTTCTTAAACCTGCTTTCCCCTCCTACATCAAAACTGTGGTTAGTTTCCGGGATAAGCTCGCTGTTCCCGTACTGGGGACTAAACAACTGGTAAAGAGATGGCATCTTGAATCCAATCCCATAGTTAGCTTTAACCTGAGTGGAATTAACAAGAAAAGATAACGAAGCCTGCCATGTTTTATATGCGCCGAACTCTACATAATCGTCAATCCGTCCGTTAAGATTAAAAAATATGCTCCTGTAATGAGGCATAATCTCTACATATGCACTTCGGTTGGATAAATACTTAAGTGGCAAATTAGTTGTGTCCTGCGTATGCGCATTTCGCTCACACCCACAGGATTTACCGGATTCTTTCGCATATTCAAAACCGGCTATTGTATTAAGAAACTTGTTAACCTTAAAATTGTTCTGCCATTCACCAATAATATAATTACCCTCATAAGAGTCATCTTTCTTTGTACTGTCAAACATATCAGGTTCATCCTTATCCGTCGTCTCTATGTTATTAGCTGCTACGCTTAACTTATAATTCCACGAATTTGTTAACTTATGGTTTATAAAAAAACTACCCAATTTAGAAACAACGGAAGTCACAGCATTAGAATCATCCCTGAATGGGCCCGCATCAACATCTATTTTTGAATCCCTGTATCCTCCGGTTAATCCAATTGATAATTTACTTAACGGATAAAAATTCAACTTCGCAAAAGCTTCTCTGTTGACATACCCATCTTTCTCCGGAGCCGGCAAACTGTCCGGACCTAACGCCTGAGACAAGCCTCCCGAATTAATATTAAACACGGAAAGCGAATAGTCGAATTTATTTGTCGCACCAATAAATCCGGCTTGTTCACTAAAAATATTATACATACCTTTTATAGCAGTAGGGATAAAACAGGGTCTTAAGACAACGCTTCCATAACTTTTAACAGTTGATGTTTTGCCGCTGTCTATTAGATTTTTCTGACCTTTTCTTGTGATAATATTAATTACCCCGCTGATTGCATCGCTCCCGTATAATGCACATTGAGGGCCACGAATTATCTCTATCCGTTCCACGGCAGAAGTCGAAAGCGTACCCCAGTCAAAACTCCTGTCAATAGATGCAGGGTTATTAACTTTTACACCGTCGATAAGCACTAACACATCTCCGGCCCTTCCTCCCCTCAAATGCGTTTCCGTATACCCGCCAAAAGGTCCTCTCGGAATTATATGAATACCGGAAAAATTTCTTATCGCCTCAAGCACCGTAATATCAAAGTTTTTTTCTATGTCTTCACGGGTAACAATTGTCACCCACTTCCCCGTATTCTCTATTGACTCTTCCATTTTCTCGGCAGAAACAACGCCTTCCTTCGGAACATATAACTGCACGGAATCATTATACCCATACATATCCGCATTTAGCGGGATTGCCAAAAACAGCGAAGCCAATAAACAAAAAATTATTTTCATTATGTTAAACCTATCCCAAAATAGCGCCCCTTGTCAACAAAAATCCTTTTTTCTGCGTTAGCACATACACCATACTCTTTTGCACTATTCATTTTCACTTTAATTTGTGTCTGTTCGCGGACACCCCCTTAGATTTGTTTCTTTTCACTGCTCTTTGGGCCTTTTCACTTTTGCGGCAAATCAATACCCACAAAAAACTTGACAAGTTTTATTCAAAGTGTATACTGCTGTATAATGAAAAAAACATCATTCTCTGTAAAAGAATTAGAAGCAATACGCCATATCTACAATTCGATGATGCAAAGAGGAGATTCCCCGTCTATGCGTGAACTTATGGTCTCTATGGGTTATCAATCTCCGCGTTCTATCTCGATAATTATTGATGGTTTGATAGAGAAAAAAATTTTGCAACGCAAACAGGATGGCAAACTTCGATTCCTGAAAAATATTCCTGACGATAAGACGAACGCACAAACGGTTGATGTGCCGCTTATAGGAACAGTAGCCGCAGGTACACCAATGCTTGCCGAAGAAAATATAGAGACGATGGTTTCCGTATCTGTAAAACTGGCTCGACCACCGCATAGATATTTTTTACTGAAAGTTGAAGGCGATTCCATGGACGAGAAAGGCATCAATAATGGCGATTTGGTGCTTGTGCGTCAGCAAACTACAGCAGAAAACGGGGATATTGTTGTTGCCCTAATTGATAAAGAAGCAACTATAAAAGAATTTCATTCTTCTCCAAATGCAATCGTATTGAAACCTAAATCCAAAAACAAAAAACATAAACCTATTGTCCTAAATAGAGATTTCCACATTCAAGGAAAAGTAATAACGTCTATACCAAATGTAACGGATGAATGAATAGTAATTTTTCGTAATATTATAATAAACCCGTCCCTGCTCTGCCGCAAGCAGGGACGATAGTTTTCTGGCAAGACAACTACTAGAATGGCCTTTATAAACAAAACTCCCGACACACGGGAAAAACTCCAAATCCTTTCGCAGGACTCGCAATATGACCTTGCCTGCGCTTGCAGTATGCAGGATGCCGACCGAAGACACCGTTCAAAAGACGACAAATGGGTATATCCGGTAGTTCTTCCCGACAGGCGGGAAGTGTTACTTTTTAAGACCCTTATATCTAATGTTTGCGCTAATGACTGTAAATATTGTCCTCTTCGTGAAGAAAATGACCAGCGAAGATGCGCAATACCGCCTGAAGAACTCGCAAAAGTTTTTCTTGAATATTATAATGCGGGAAGAGTTATGGGATTGTTCCTGAGCAGCGGTGTAATCGGCACTCCCGATAATACAATGCTCAGAATTAATGAAACTGCTTCCATATTAAGAAAACAAGGATTCAGAGGATATATACACTTAAAAGTTATCCCGGGAGCTTCGGATGAAGCGATAAAACATTCCGTGGCACTTGCAAATGCCGTTTCCGTTAATATAGAAACGGCAGGCGAAAAACATTTTTCCAACCTAAGCACAAAGAAAAATTACATAAAAGATATTATTCATCCAATGCAGTTGATTAGCAAATTAACGGAAAAAGGCTCGCGTTACAGCAGAGTCTCTCAAACAACACAGTTTATCGTCGGCGCATCCGATGAAACCGATAAGGAAATCGTAAAATATTCCTGGGGATTATATAAAAAATTAAACCTTAATCGCGTTTATTTCAGCGCATACCAACGAGGACTCGGCAAACCCGACCTTCCCGGCGAACTGTCCCCGCACACAAACGATGAGATTTTAACAAGGGAACATCGTTTGTATCAGGTGGACTGGCTGGTACGAAAATATAATTTCAGGGAAGATGAGATTCCTTTTGACCCGACAGGAAATCTCTCGCTTATTGCCGACCCGAAAGAAGTTTGGGCAAATAATCATCCTGAGTTCTTTCCCGTCAATATTAATAAAGCGAACAAATATGAACTTCTTCGTGTTCCCGGTTTTGGATTGATTACATCAGATTTGATTCTTCAAGCCCGAGAAGAAGGCTCAAAAATAAGAAGTATAGAAGATTTAGGCAAGCCCGGGAAAAGACTTAAAAAAGCGCAAACTTACATAAAATTCGATTAATTACAGCGTCCCAATCGCTGTAATTTTTGTTTATAAAATCTTACCCAACAAGTAAAATAAAAAATGGGCAGACTGACTCGTCGTCAATCTGCCCATTAGTAAAATTCTATTTAATCAGGCTTTATCGGAAATAATTATCTTCCACCTCTGCCGCTGTCTCTGCTTCCGCCTCTGCCGCCTCTGCTGCCACCTCTGCCACCATCTCTGCCACCTCTACCGCCGCCTCTACCGCCGAAGCCACCACCAC